>CALMKG010000567.1 GCA_937867175.1 uncultured Propionibacterium sp.
ACATGACCTTCTGCACTTCGGAGAGATTGCGCGGAGCGCACCCCGCATACATGGCAAAACTTCCCGAATCCGAATACGCGGAGGCGAAGGCGTAGGTCGAGTACGCGAGGCCCCTCTACTCACGGATCTCCTGGAAGAGACGTGAGGACATTCCCACGCCGAGGAGGTTCAGTGCCACACCGCTGGCTGGACCCACAGGATCCAGTGCTGCGAGCCACGGGCCCCCCACGATGACGTGAGCTTGCTCGATGTCACGCTTAAGAACTAGGTGGCGCTCGTGATCTGTGCTGGCGGCGAGCCCCGGCTTGCTCGGCGTGCGCCTTCTGGGAAGGTTGTTGGTAGTCAGTTGCTCTGACCACGGCGAACCAGCGAGCGCAGCCTGGAGACGATCTGCTAACTCATCATGATCAACTGCGCCGGCAACGCTGACGATCAAGTCGTCGGTACCATACTTGCGATGGTAGAGGTCTCGGATCTTGCCCGGATCCATTGCCTCCACCGACTGGCGTGTCCCACCAATGGGGCGGCCCAGTTGTGACCCGCCGTAGATTGCCCGCGCGAAGGCCTCGCCGACAACATCGGGAGGGGAATCCTCTCCCATTGCCAGCTCATCGAGAATCACGCCCCGTTCGACCTCGACGTCGTGATCAGAGATAACCGAATCGGTGACCATGTCCGTGAGAACTGGCAGAAGAGCAGGGAGGTCATCGGCAACCATGTGGGCCCAGTAGTATGTGGCTTCCTTGGTCGTCGCCGCATTTGATTCCGCACCGACAGCGTCGAATGCTTCGGCAATATCGAACGAACTCCGCACGTGTGTGCCCTTGAAGAGGAGGTGCTCCAGGAAGTGGCTGATTCCGCCCTCGCCCGGTCCCTCATCTCGGGAGCCAACTGCCACCCACATACCGAGCGACGCCGACAGGGCGCCGGGGATTGCCTCGGTGATGAGGCGCACCCCGCCCGGCAGAATCGACCGGCGTATTTCGAGGCCGGAGTCGTCGATAACGGACGTTGCACTGTTGGGACCCAGCGGGAGTGGAGTCGGAGTGGCTGGATCGACATACCTTGGTAGTGAGGGCAAAGTACAGCTTTCTATGACGGTGGCTTAGGGAACCTGCTGGTGCGAACGACACCCCGGCACTGCGCCCGAATATTCGGGGTCTCTCGTGCCGGGGTGTCGCGTTCAGTCTACCGCTTCGCGGCGACTGGTTGTGGAGGGAAGGACTTAGCCTTCCTGTCCCTTGTTGTCATTGCGGCTGCGGCGGCTACGCTGACGGGGACGACGAGGGCGATCATCGCCCTTACCGGCCTCCTCAGGCTTTGCGTCACCCTCAACTGCCTCACCCTGCTCGTCTTCAACAACTGCGTGCAGGGACAGCTTGCCGCGATCATCGATTTCGGCAATCTGTACTTCGACCTTCTGGCCCACCTGCAGGACGTCCTCGACGTTCTCAACACGCTTGCCACCAACCAGGCGACGGATCTGCGAGATGTGCAGCAGGCCATCCTTACCCGGGCTCAGTGAGACGAAGGCTCCGAACGAGGTCGTCTTGACGACCGTTCCAATGAACCGCTCCCCAACCTCTGGCATCTGCGGGTTGGCGATCTGATTGACGAGGGTGCGAGCGGCCTCTGCAGCCTCGCCCGAAGAGGCACCGATGTAAACGGTTCCGTCATCCTCGATCGTCAGGTCGGCTCCGGTGTCTTCCTGGATCTGGTTGATCATCTTGCCCTTCGGGCCAATGACTTCGCCGATCTTGTCAACGGGAACCTTCACCGTGATGATGCGCGGAGCAGTCATCGCCATCTCATCCGGGTGGTCGATTGCCTGGCTCATGACATCCAGGATTGCGAGGCGTGCGTCGCGGGCCTGGC
>CALMKG010000568.1 GCA_937867175.1 uncultured Propionibacterium sp.
TGTGCGCCGGATCGACGACTTCACCCTGGCCGACATCAAGGTGCTTGACTACGACCCCCATCCGCCGATCAAGGCGCCCGTGGCGGTCTGAGGGGGAGAGGTCATGAAGCTCATCGCGATCGCCGTCGTCGCGGCCAACGGTGTGATCGGCGACGGTCATGACCAGCCGTTCAAGTTCCCCGAGGACTGGGCACGGTTCAAGCAGGTCACGATGGGCCATCCGATGATCATGGGACGCCGCACCCACGACGCCATGGGCCTGCTGCCCGGCCGTACCAGCATCGTGGTCACGCGTAGTCCCAGCCTGGTCGAGTTCCCGCTGGACGCCGATGGCCGACCGCGGGGCGTCGCGGTGGACTCGATCGATCGGGCGCTGGAGGTGGCGTCCCGACTCGACGATGTGGTCTTCGTGATCGGCGGCGGGCAGATCTACCATCAGATGCTGCCGCTGGTTGACGAACTCGATATCACCGAGGTGCATGCCGAAGCCGAGGGCGGGGTTCGGTTCCCGGACATCGACCCCCAGATCTGGGTCGAGGTTGCGCGCGAGCCGCACGGCGTCTTCGACTTCGTCCGCTACGAACGCGACGTCCGGCTGGGCTGACGCGAAGTGCGGGGCACGCCATCGATCCTGCACCTCGATCTGGACGCGTTCTTCGCCGGGGTCGAGCAGCGTGACAAGCCCAGTCTGCGCGGCAAGCCGGTGGTGGTCGGCGGGATCGGCGGTCGTGGTGTGGTCGCGACCGCCAGCTATGAGGCGCGGGTCTTTGGCGTCCGATCGGCCATGTCGACCGCTGAGGCCAGGCGCCGGGCCCCGCATGCCGCCTATCTGGCAGGACGCTTCGACGCCTACCGACAGTCGAGCCGCATCGTGATGGCGCTGTTGGCCGAGTTGAGCCCGGTCGTGGAGCCGCTGGGGTTGGACGAGGCCTATGTCGACCTGGCGGCGGGCGGGATGGCCGCGGACTCACCGGCCCGGATCGCCGAACTGGTGACCGAGCTGCGAGACGAGTTGGGCAGGCGCACCGAAGGGCTACAGGCGTCGGTGGGGGTCGGGTCGAGCAAGTTCATCGCCAAGCTGGCGTCCGAGGCCGCCAAACCGAACGGTCAGCTGGTGGTGCCCGCCGGAACGGAGCTCGAGATGATCTCGCCGCTTCCGGTCCGCTCGGTGCCGGGGGTCGGGCCAGCCACCTTGGAGCGGTTGACGCGGCTCGGCATCGTCACCGTGGCCGATCTGCAGCGGGCCAGCGCGAAGGAACTTGTGCGTGAGCTCGGTCAGGCGGCGGGAACCGCGCTGCACGAACTGGCGTTCGCGCGCGACGACCGGCCAGTGCAGCACCTACGCGAAGCCAAGTCGATCTCGGTGGAGGACACCTTCGCAACCGACCTTGTCGACCGGGCGGAGATGGTCACGGTGATCGAACGCGACGCAGCCACGGTGGCCGAGCGGCTGCGCAAGTCCGGCCTGTTCACGCGCACGATCAGTATCAAGGTGCGGCTGGCTGACTTCACCACCTGGACGCGCTCGCGGACGCTGGACGGGGCGACCGATTCGACCGACCGGATCGGTTCGGTGGCCAGGCAGTTGCTGGCCGGTGTCGAGACGCCCGGCGGTGTGCGGTTGCTAGGAGTGGGCGTCGCGAACTTCACCGCCGCCGCCCAGGAGGAGCTCTTCTGGTCCGCTGACGAACCCAGGCCGGTGGACGAGCAGGTGGTGCGGGCGGTGCCGATGATGAAGCGGCGCTTCGGTGCCGACCGGACCTGGGTGGCCGGTCAGGACGTGGAGCATGACCTGCATGGCCGCGGCTGGGTCTGGGGTGCCGGGCACGGCGTGGTCACGGTCCGGTTCGAGACCCGACTCACCGGGGTCGGCCCGGTGCGCTCGCTGCCTGCCGACGACCCGGGGCTGCGTCCGGCGGCGCTGCTACCGATGGCCTGGCAGGTGGCTGAGGACGCAGGTGGCTTGGAGTAGCGGTTGACGCCCGCCCTGAGGATGGCTGATGACTCCCGAACGCACGACCCGTGCCCCGCGCCCGGCCAGCAGGCAACCGCCGCCGGCGGATTACGATGGCGGGATGAACGGTGGGACGGTGATCGACGACTACCTGGCGGGCTTCTCCGGACGGCACCGTGAGTTGATGGACGAGTTGGCCGCGCTGATTCGGGAGCTGGTACCGGAGGCGAAGGAGAAGATCGCCTACGGACTGCCCACCTTCACCCTGCACGGCAATCTGGTGCACTTTGGCGCAAGCAAGAACCACATCGGTTTCTACCCGGGCCCCGCCGGGGTGGAACGTTTCGCGGCCGAGTTGGACCAGTTGGGCCTCAAACGCAGCAAGGGCGCCATCCGGCTTCCGTTGGACGAACCGCTGCCGCGGGAGCTGATTACGCGAATCGTGCGATTCCGGGTAGCGCAGCAGAAGCCTGCCTGACTCTGGAGTATCACGGCGCCCGGTGTGGTCCTTGACGCAAGCAGCGCCCGCACGTTGTCTACGCTTTGGCTCAGGGAGTGAGGCATGAACGCTGTGGACGAGGCCAGACAGTGGGTTTCCCATGACCCGGACAAGCGTGATCGCGTCGAGTTGGCGGCGATCATCGAGGCGACCGCCGGAGGCGACGTCGGCGCACAGGCCGAGCTGGTAGATCGGATGAGCGGTCGGTTGGTCTTCGGGACGGCCGGGTTGCGGGGTGCCGTCGGCGCTGGCCGGAACCGGATGAACACCGCCGTGGTCACGACCGCGACCGCTGGTCTGGCGGCGGTGGTGCGTGCCGATTGTGGCGAGGGCTTCCTGGTGGTGATCGGCTACGACGCCCGGCACCGGTCGGACGAGTTCGCCCGCACCGCCGCCGGTGTGGTGGTGGCTGCCGGCGGACGCGCCGCGCTGTTGCCCCACCAGACGCCGACACCCGTGCTGGCGTTCGCGGTCCAGCAGTTGGGTGCCGATGCCGGCATCATGATCACCGCGTCCCACAATCCGCCTGCCGACAACGGATACAAGGTCTACCTGGGTGGCCGCATGGTCGCGGCGTCCGAACGCGGCGCGCAGCTGGTCACTCCGATGGACACTCGCGTGATGGCCGCCATCTTGGCGGCCGGCTGGGCGGACGGCGTCCCGATCGCCACCGAAGGCTGGACCGTTCTCGGCGACGAGATCGAGGACGCCTACGCGTCCGCCGCTGCGGCGCTGCTCGCCCGACTGGCGACCCGGACGGGGGAGCGCGCCGATCTTGCGGGGTTGCGAGTCGTCCTCACCGCGATGCACGGTGTCGGTGCGCCGCTGGCCACCCGGGTCTTGCGGGCAGCGGGGGTCACCGACCTCATGCCGGTCGCCGCGCAATGCGTTCCCGACCCGGACTTCCCGACCGTCGCGTTCCCGAACCCGGAGGAACCTGGGGCACTCGACCTGGCGATCGACCTGGCCAGACGGACGCAGGCCGACCTGGTGGTCGCGCTCGACCCGGATGCCGACCGTTGCTCCGTTGCGGTCCCGGACGCGTCCATCGACGGCGGCTGGCGCCAACTGGCCGGTGACCAGCTTGGTGCGGTGCTGGGGGAGTGCTTCGCCACCGCCTATGCCGGCGAGCCGGACGCCGTGCTGGCGCGCTCCATCGTCTCGTCGTCGCTGCTGGACGCCATCGCCGGCAGGTACGGCGTCGGCTCGGCCCAGACCCTGACCGGGTTCAAGTGGATCGCGCGGGCGTCCGGGATCGTCTACGGCTACGAGGAGGCCATCGGCTACTGCCTCAACCCCGAAGTGGTTCGCGACAAGGACGGCATCACCGCCGCCCTGGTCGCCTGCCAACTGGCTGCCAGCGCCAAGCTGGCCGGGCGAAGCCTGCTCGACACCTTGGACGACCTCGCGGTTGAGCATGGGCTCTACGCCACCGCACCACTGTCCTTTCGGGTGGCCGACCCGGCCCTGATCACTGCCGCCCTGGCCAGGCTGGCGGCAGATCCGCCCAAGCTCCTGGCGGGCGCGCCAGTGATCGACTTCGTCGATCTCGGGGCAGGCTACCTGGGTCTGGCGCCGACCGACGGCTACCGTCTGGAGACCGACCGGGGTGACCGGGTGGTGGTGCGTCCGTCGGGCACCGAACCCAAGCTCAAGTGCTATCTCGAAGTTGTGGAGCCGGTGGCCGACCGTGCTGGCCTGCCTGTCGCGAAGGCTCGGGCTGTCGAACGCCTGGACAAGATCAAGGCCGAACTCGCCGTCGCGCTGGGCTTCTGACGCGTCTCCTGGTCGCTGCGTTTCGCCGGTCTCCAGTCGCCGGAGGGGCAAGGCGGCTAATCTTGAAGATCAGATTCACTGCCCCGTGAGCGAGCACAACCATGAACTGGTTACCCCAACCAGACCGCGATCTGGCTTGCCAGGACCGCCATCGCCGACAGCGTGGTGCCCACCGTGGTCCGCCTTGTCGCGCTGGTGCTCTCGCCGGTTGCCAGCGCCGCACCGAGGGAGACGTCGCATGAGAGTGCTGTTGGCAGACGATCACCAACTGATGCTGGAGGGCCTGCGTAGCGTCTTGGAGGCGCACGGCATCGAAGTCGTCGGCATGGCAACCGACGGGCTCGAATGCCTGGCCGAGGCCCGGGAGCAACATCCGGACGTCATCCTGATGGAGGTGGCGATGCCGCGGTGCGACGGGTTGCGCGCCACCCGGCTGGTGAAATCGGAGATGCCGGAGATCCAGGTGATCATGCTCAGCGCGACTGCCGATGACCACGACCTGTTCGAGGCGGTCAAAGCAGGGGCGACCGGCTTCTTGTTGAAGAGCATGGACGCCGCCGACCTCATCTCGGCGCTCAAGGACGCGCTG
>CALMKG010000569.1 GCA_937867175.1 uncultured Propionibacterium sp.
CCCGGCCGGGCCCCGCCACGGCTGCCTCCCGACCTTTCGGACACACCAACATGACTGGACGAGCATGCCTGCCAGCGAGCCGGGCGGCTCGGGACAACCACAACGACAAGTCCCGACGCCGCGCACTCGTGGCAGCCACCGCGGCGCTCGGAGCGGCCGGCAGCCTGCAAAGCCTCCTGCTCGGCAAGGCCGCACAAGAGGCTGGCGGCGGCATCCTTTCCATGCTGACCGCTGCGTTCTTCGCGACCCTCGTGGGTCTCTGCGGGCTCACCGGCTGGATGCTCAGCTCACGGCTTCGACGCGACCAACTACGCATCATCCGCGGGCTTCAAGCCCGCGCCTTGCTAACACGGTGGGAGGTGGCGCTCGCGGTCGTGGCCGGCGTGTTCGTCGCCACGGCCCAGGCAGGCCTCGTCCCCCGGCTCGGCGTCGCCCTGTTCACCCTCGCCTTCGTCACTGGCCAGGCCGTCACGGGTCTGGCCGCTGACGCAACCGGGCTTGGCGGTGGACCTCAGCGCCACCTGTCGTTGAGCCGGGTCCTCGCAGTCGCTCTCGCCGTCTTCGGAGTGGCGCTGACGTCGACGAGCGCCGAAGGCCGTCCCGCAACTCCGGGTGGGCATGCCGTGCTCGGGCTCGCTGTTGTCGTCGGTGCCGCCTTGGCAACACAGCAGGCGGCCAATGGCCGTTTGGCCCGTGCGACCAATGCTCCCGCCGCTGTCGCACTCGTCAACTTCGTCCTTGGGCTCATTGCCACCTTCCTCGTCCTCCTCGCGCTCACGACCGCAGGTGACCAGCCCTGGCCACAACCGGAACGCTGGTGGCCGTACGCCGGCGGCCTGATCGGCGCAGCCGTTGTCGCAGTGACAGCGGCAGCAGTCCCGCGGCTGGGTGTTCTCACCGTCGCGATCGCGTTGATCTCAGGACAAGTCGTCGGCGCTCTAGCCATCGACGTCGCCGCGACATCCGCCCTTCCGACACTGGCCTCGACCGGCGGGGCCGCACTCGTTCTCGGCGGAGTCGCGCTTGCACTTCGATAACCTCGACCCGGCCACCCAGCCACCCGGCAACCCGGCCGGCTGCTGCCAGCCAGGCGCCGGCTCGTCCACAACAGACGGAGGCACAGCGTGCGTCTGCTCCTGCTCCGCCACGCGCAGACAGAGGCGAACGTCACCGGCGCGCTCGATACTGCGGCGCCTGGGTGGCCCCTGACTGCACTGGGTCGGCAACAAGCAGCTGCGGCAGCTCGAGAACTCAGCCAGCGCGACGCCGTCGTTGGTCTGTATGCATCTCCGCTTCAGCGGGCCCACGACACAGCAGCGCACATGAGTCAGGCCTGCAACCTGCCGATAAGCACGCTGGACGGACTACGGGAGATCAGCGCAGGTCGTCTCGAGATGGCCGACGATGAGGAGTCTCGGCGCCAGTATCTGGAAACCGTGTTCGCCTGGAGTCGTGGCAACCTCAAGCGGGCGATGACCGGAGGCGAGAGCGGGTTAGAGTTCGTCGGCCGGTTCGATCGGGCCATCGCCGCGATGGAGGCACGGTCTGGGGCGGATGGTCTCGTTGTCGCGGTCACCCACGGCGCCGCCCTGCGATCCTGGGCGGCACTGAGGGTGCGCGGCGTGGACCTAGAGGTAGCCGAACGCCATAGATTCGCGAACACGGCGCATGTTGAGATCTCGGGAAGCTCAACGGCTGATGGGATCTTCTCCACTGGAACGCCTTGCCGCTCGGGGGTGCACACCTTGACTCACTCGAGGCCCAAGACCCAACCGGCAAGCCCACGACGTGACAGAGAGCCCCATCTCGTCCTCCGCGCAGGCGGGACCGGTCGGACTCGACACCGCTGCCGGTCCCCGGCAATCGTCCCGGACCGACACCCCTGCAAACGCGCGGCGTGCTGCCCACCGTCGTGCTCGCGATCGGCGCGCTCTACTGCGTGCTCCCGGTCTGCTGGATCGTGGTGGCCTCCACCAAGACCCCCGGCGAGCTGTTCTCGACGCGCACTTTCGAGCCGAGCTTCTCCGGCGGGTTCGTCGACAACCTCTCCGAGCTGTTCACCTACAACGACGGCGTGTTCGGGCGGTGGGTGCTCAACGCCCTGCTGTTCGCCGGGGTGGGTACGACGGTCTCGGTGCTCGTCTCCGCCTCCGCGGGCTACGCGCTGGCGAAGTACCGCTTCCGGCCGCGAGACGGTCTTCAAGCTGATCCTCGCCGGCGTCCTCATCCCCCAGATCGCCCTGGCCATCCCGCAGTACCTGCTGCTCGCCAAGCTCGGCATGACCGGCACGTACTGGTCGGTGCTGCTGCCGTCGCTGATCAGCCCGTTCTCGATCTACCTGTGCCGTGTGTTCGCGGAGTCCGCCGTTCCCGACGAGATCCTCGAGGCCGCGCGCGTCGACGGCGCCGGCGAACTGCGGCTGTTCTGGAGCATCGGGCTACGACTGATGCTGCCCGGCCTGGTGACGGTGTTCCTGCTGCAATTCGTCGCGATCTGGAACAACTTCATGCTGCCCTACATCATGCTGTCGAAGGAGAGCATGTTCCCGCTGACGGTCGGGCTCTTCTCGCTGCTCAACCGCGGCGCCGGGCAGGCTGCCCTCTACACGCTGGTGATCACCGGCGCGCTCGTCTCGATCGTCCCGCTAGTGGCCCTATTCGTCGCCCTTCAGCGGTACTGGCGCCTGGACGTCCTCAGCGGAGGACTCAAGGGGTAACAGAGCACGAGATCGCGCCTGGTCGCGATGAGGACGCCGGCCCGCTCTCAGCGGCGGCCAGGACGTGGGGCCCCCGGGCCCCGTCGCCTGGGCGTCGACTGGGACGGCCAAGCAAGCCGGCACTGACGTTAAGTGACATGCTGTGACGGGGGCGTTCCGTCCCAAGGAGTACGCGCTTCAGGTCTGATGCGGGACCGGGAGTTACCGATAGCCGTATGGGGTCTGGAGGTCTGGTAGCCGTGCGCGATAGCCCACGCGACGGCTGCTGCGCGGTTGGTGACCCCAATCCGGGAGTAGGCACCACGAACGGTGGTCTTCAGCGTGTTGATGCTGATGCGCAGCTCGGCGGCGATCTCCTCATTGGTGGGGCTTCGTCCGTCACCCGGCCGACGTCGAGTTGCCCGGACGGGAAGCCCTCCCGATTTTTCTATTGTCGCCGTTGCTGTGGCGTGCTCCTCCTGCGGTGTGGGTGCACTTCTCAGGCACCTAAGTCGCAGGGGTGGGCACGGGCGATCAACTTGCGGCATCCTTCTGTGCCAGCGCTGGCGGCGTGCCTTGGTGCCGCAGCCACTCAACCCGGAGGTCTCTCACGGCCTCGCCGAGGCGGTCCGGCCGATCCGATCGGTGCCGGTACTAGGACCATCGGGCAGTCGGTTGTGCCCGATCAGGGGATGTCCCACGCGGGAGTCTCTTGAGTTGCTGGTCTGAACGTCGCGGCCTTCTCGGTCGTGGAGTGCCTCGGTGGCGAGAGGTGCTCTGGGGCAACGGGTCGCGCAGACCACTTGGGGCAGCCATGGACCGGCCAGGACGACCAGTTGTTGCAGTTGTTGACCAGCACGAGTTCTTCACCCAGTGCCTGGTCATAGCGCTCGAGGCTCGTGGCTACGTGTGTCGCCGAGTGCCGCTCTCAGTCGAGGCGGGACGCCCCAGCCGGGTGTGGTCACGCCTCGCCTCGGTGCGTCCGGATGTCGCGTTGATCAACGCCGAACTGGGGAGACGCTGCGGCAGCGCCCCGCTGGTCGCGGCGGCGAGCCAGGCAGGTGTCTCGGTCGTCGTCCTCACGGACATCACCGACGAGCGGCACTGGGGTGAGTACCTGGCGGCCGGAGCGCAGATCGTCGTCCCGAAGACGGAGTCGCTGGGATCGATGGTCTCCACCGTCCGCAAAGTGAGCCACGGGAAGCCGGTGTTGGCCCTCTCCGAGCGGGCTCGCCTGATCGCCCTGGGCAGGGACTGCCGCTCCGGCGACCAGGCCGTGTTGCGCCGCCTGGAGCGGCTGTCCAAGCAGGAGCGGGCGGTACTTCGGTGATTGATGACTGGCCGGACCGTACGCGAGATCGCCACCGAGCGGGGCGTGTCTGAGGGCACCGTCCGCTCCCAGGTAAAGGCACTGCTCGCGAAGCTAGAAGTCCAATCGCAGATCTCAGCAGTCGCCCTCGCCTACAGCGCCGGTTGGACCCCAGGCCCGACCCGCTTCCCGCCCGCCGTCCACTCCCCAGCGTCGAGCCACTCCGTCTCGCCAGCGCGCCGTGAACGGGGGACCTTGGCATCGAAGGAGACTTCTCGACGCCACCCGGTCGGGTGAGGACCGTCCGGCGACCAGACGGGTACCACCGTCGCAGGTGGCCTTGAGGTTCGTCCCCCAACGGCCCTCAAGGCCACCGGTAGCGGTCGGGCCGGGCGCCTGGACCTCCGCGAGCCGCGCCACGGCGAGGCGGCGTGCCCTGACACGGAGCGGCACAGACGTTCACCGATGCAGGCCTGCAGGCGACGCTCGGCCAGTCCGGAAATCTGGGCCGAGTCCCGTCGTCTCGGACCTACGAACAGGCCAGGACGGGCGGCCACGTCGAGACTGGGCTGATCTCCGAACTCCCGAAGGGCGACAGTCGACGCAAGTTCTACCTGCGCAACGACAGTGCTGCCTGGGCGTGGGCACAGGAACTTCACGACCAGGTGTCGAGCATCGACTCGTTCGAGTCACGGCACTGATACCTGGCTGCCTCCGACGCCTTCTCCTCACCTATCTACGCCGACATCCAGACGTCGCGATCACACCCTCGGCGTGTCGTCGATGATCCGCTTGACTCGTGCCGCATTCTGATGGGCTCGGCAGTTGGCCGGGCCTGCGAGGTCCTGTTCGCCATCCCCGCAGTTTTCGAGGGTGCTCCTCAGAGCGGAGCGGCGTTACTGACCGGCGGGGAAGCCGGAGTGCAGGCGGGCAGAAAGGAGGTAGGCCGAATGTCGAAGCGAGGAAGTGGCAAGGTCACGAGCGCGAAGGTCGCCAAGCAGGCGTCGAGCGCGCTGCGCGACGGTCGCTCGTCGTCCCGGACGAAGAGCATCGCGGCCAGCGCCTTGGCTCAGGCCAAGGGTGGCAAGAAGGGCAAGTAGTTGATGCTTGCGTCGCGTCTGGCCGCTCCCGGACGCGAGGTGCCGTCGTCGCCTATGACGCCTTGGGGTCGTAGGACCACATCGGCTCAGTTCTCCAGTCCGCGGGGAATCCCATCTGCTGCTCCGGAGTCATCCCGGGTGGACCGGGGAACTTGCCCATCACTTCCTTGAACTTCCGTGGCCAGTTTGTCGCTGGGTTCAGTTGGATCGCGAAGTGTCCAGTGAGCGCGGCCAGCGGGTAGACCCTGGACGAGTCGGCACCGTGCAGATGATGAAGGCGTTCGTCGGTCAGTTTCTTCGGGGGCTTCGCGGGCGGGTAGATGGTGCTGCGGTTCCATACCCGGCAGTGATGGGCACAGTCGTTGCGGAGCGCGTTGAGCGCTTTGAGGTACCGGTGGACCAACTTGCGGTCACGGATCGCGACCAGGTTCGCGATCTTCTCCGCCTCCCTGTGTCCGAGCAGGCTGTAGAGCCTTACGAGCAGGCCGAATGACATGAACTCGGAGCCGCACCCCGGGGCGATCGTCCCGCCCACCTTCATCGGCATCGAGGTCCGCGCCGGCGGCATCGGGCACGTCGACCGGCGCTGACTGGGCCCGCTAGGAGCCAGGAAGGGAGGATGGTCGACGGTATCCCAGACCAGCCGTGTTCCGCTGTCCCGCACGCCTGAGCAGCAGGCAGAGGAGGATGCGTTCTTCGCGCTGTATGGGCCGTGGGAGCCGATGGAGCCGGTGGCGTTCGCCCGGGAGATGGACGGTTTCGGCCGACCGTGGTGGGTGGTTGGCGGGTGGGCGATCGAGGCCGCGACGGGGTACCGGCGTGAGCATGAGGACCTCGACGTCTCGATGCTGGCCTGTGACGTCCCTGCGTTCGTCGAGTTCATGGAGGGACGCTGGCACGTGTGGAACAACGTCGGCGGGGTCCTCCGCCCGCTCGTCGGCGAGTGGGGCAACCTTGAGGAGCCCGGTAGCCAGCTGTGGCTGTGTGCCGACGCGAGTGCGCCGTGGGTTGTCGATGTTCCGCTGACACCGGACGCGGATGGCAGGTGGGCGAACAAGTTCCTGCCCGACCACGACGACGATGTCGAGAAGGTGACGTGGGTCGCCGGCGACGGGATCCGATACCTGCTGCCCGAGATCGTCCTGGTCTACAAGGCCCGGCTGCGCCGGGGGAAGGACGAGCCCGACTTCGAAGCGAGGGTGCCGACCTTGACGCGTGCTCGGCGTGAGTGGATGCGCCGGGCGGTCGAGCAGCTCGTCCCGGACCATCCCTGGCTCGACCGCCTGTAGCCGACAGAGGAGGGCGCTAGCGCTGGCCCGGGCGTCTGGTCCTGACCGCCGCGGACGGGTCTTTGTCCAGCGGCGGCGTCGCACGACGTGGAAGGGTGCCGTCATGAACTCGAATCGGCCAGCGGGGTCGCCCCGAAGCGAGCCGCAGCAACGTTGGCGCCGCCGCAGCCGGGCCTGGCCATCGTTCTAGGCGGTGTGCTCGTCTTCCTGGGCGGGTGGGCTTTGTCAGACGGGCAGCTTGCCCCGCCCGTGGGGTGGGCGCAGCTCGTCCTCGGCGCGGCGTTCCTGCTCACGGGGGCTGTCGTGAAGGCGTGGAGTGGGGTCTCGCCTGCACGCGGACGGCTCATCCTGAACGTGTGCGGCAGCGTCGAACGGTCATCGCGACTCGCTGGTCACCTGCGCTCGGGTGCCTCTCCCGTGTGGCGGAGGATGTCGTCGACGACGTCCGCGAGCGGACGGGTCGCGTCGATGACGACGCCCGTGGCCGGGATGTCTTCCCCGGTCGCGTGAAGGCGGACGATGAGGTCGCGCTCAGAAGGCTGGGAGCCCCACTCGCCGGGCGGACGCTCACGCAGCCGCTGGTGCAGCGTGTCCGCGTCGATGTCGAGGATGAACACCTCGTCGAACACGTCGAGGAACTGGTGGAGGTTGCGTGAGGCTCCGCAGAAGAACGTTGCGCGCTGACGGGTGTCGGCTGCGATGGCTCGCACCAGGTCGGAGTCCCAGAGGTGGTGCTCGTGGGCGGCGGTGTCGGTGGGCTCCCCGGTCTGGGGGCCGCCCTGGTAGGCGAGCTCGCTGTCGCCGTTGATCGCACGGCAACCACGCCGCACCAACTCCCGGCACACCGTCGTCTTGCCGGAGGCGGACACTCCCTCGATCAGGTAGTTGTGGACACCCATCGGGCCAGTGTGGCGTCCGGCGCGCGGTCGAGGGGAACCGATATGACCGAGAGCACTCGGTTCGGCTCTGCCGGGTGAGTAGGCGTGCTCATGGACCCTGGCGAGCGTGGTTGGGACGCTGGAGCCATGGAGCCCTACCTGAGGAGCGCGGTGTCCGAGCTCGCCCCTCCCCGCGACGTTCGCAGGGACGTGTTCGGGGTGGTCGTGGGCGCTGCTGCGACGGTCGTGCTGTACCTGCTGTTCCTGGGGTGGAACGCGACCAGGGACCCGCGGACCTGCACCGGCCCCTACGAGGCCGGGCAGGTCGTCGGGTTGGCGCTCGCGCTCGCGGCCGTCGTCGTTGTGTGTGCACTGTGGGGAGGCGAGTGGGCAGCGGCCGGGGCGGCCTCTGTCACGGTCACGGTGGTGTTCATCTTGGACGTGCTCACGGTCGACGACCCGTGCGCCATTGGTGCGAGCTTCTGGCCGATCGGGGCAGGACTTCTGCTCGTCGGGTCCGGGCTCGGTCTAGGCCTGGTCGCAGCGGCCGCGACGTTGGTGCGCTGGCTCCTTCGGATGCGGACGCGGACGCGGGCGCGTCGAGGAGCGGACATCGGCGCCCGGTGACGGCGGGGGCACCCGGGCCGGTAGCCGGGAGTTCGAGCGGCTGGCGCGCCTATCCGACGATGAGCACCGCGCAGGCCAGGGCTACCAGCGCCAGCCCGACGGCCAGCACCAGAACGGCGCGGCTGGTGGCCCGGGCTCCCTTGCGCTGGTTGGTGGCACCTTCCAGGGCGGTCAGCGACGCCAGCACGAGGAGTGCGACAGCGCCCGCGGGGTGCGCGTTGGCGTACAGCTGAACCGCCGCAAGCAGGAAGAGGCCGGCGGCAGCGAACAAGCCGTAGCGCGCCACAGAGGCACCGGAAGCCCCCGCTGGGTAGGCCTGGTCCATGACGCGAGTGTCCCACCGAGAAGGCGGCCCCGCCAGCGGACGGGACATCCGGGCACTGCATCAACCCGCGACGTCAGCCAGCGTCGAACGACATGCCGGAGACGACCCAGAGAGTGAGTGCCGCGACGGCCAGGACCCCAAGGAGCGCGTTCGCTGCCCGCGGACTCGTAGCTCGTGCGAAGGCCCGCCAGCCGAAAACCCAGCCCGCCAGCAAGACCAGGCCCAGCACCGCGAGCATCATCACCCCAGCAGGCTAGCCACGCCGGACGGCCACGAACGCCACCATCGGCCGTCCCGTCGGTCACACGGAACTGGCACGGCGCAGCTGCCCGGCTGACCAGCTCCTACCGGGTACCGACGTCGGCGCAATCGAGGACCGTGACCCCGGTTGCGGCCCAGTGCCCCGGCCAGCTGGCCTCCCATGAGGACCGCGGTGTTCGGGTCGAGGGCCACGTGCCCGGAGCTCCCACGCCGGCGGCGTGGGACGTTCTTGATGACCGCGACACGGTCACCGGTCTCATCCTGGGCTGCTTCGGCGTGGAGCTCAGGGAGCATCGGCATCCCCGCGGCCGGGCCGACCCAGTTCGGCACCCTGAGCCGGTCCGTCGTGTACGCGCCGAGCAGCGTCCAGGCCGACGCTGAACGGCACCTGGTCGCGACCCGGTCCGACGAGCCGCTCACCTTCAGGCCGCGGCTTGGGGTCCACGTTTTCCGGCTATGGCGGTCACGTCCATCGTCCGACCGCACCTGGACATCTCTCCCGACTGGGATTCGGTTCTGCTGACCACACCTGCCGGTGGGCCGGGCGACTCGGTGGTCACCTACAACCCGGGCACTGTCACTGGAGTTGGCGACGCCACCTGGAGGTGAGGGCCGCTGAAGCTGTCGAGAGGCAGCGAAGATTGACGACGCGCCCGCGGGACAACTTGGCGAGATCGGTCGAGCAGAGGCTCGTCGTCACGTATGCGATCGCCGTGGCCTCATGGTCATGGCGGACCCTCCGGATGAGGGGCTCCGTCACCGGCACACGTCACCGGGCGGGTCTTGGGGGACGCCCGGTTGCCGGCAGGCGGGCTGCCAGCGGCTGTCCCGCTGGAGGTTTCCTGACTGGGCGCGCTCACGGGCTTGACCACGACCGAATGCGTCGCCAACTCATTCGCGGATGAGTTCGAGGCTGTAAGGCGGGAGCGATCGTCAAGCCGTTGTGAACTCTTACCGTCTGCATTACCGTGTCAGAATCGACTCGGCGAGCTTGAAGGAGTGGCAGATGCTCGGACGCATATTTGCAGCGGTGGTTCTTTCCGGTGGCGCGATTGTCTGCGCCAGCTCGCCAGCGAGTGCCGCGTACAGCGACTGCCCAGTCAATCGTTACTGTGTGTGGACGGGACCAAATGGCACCGGCGCCATGGCAACCTTCGCTAGCGGCGACGCAGACTTATCGGATTCCGTGGGGCCGACGGGAATGAACGACAACATTGAGTCGTACAGGAACCGCACCGGAGACAACTGGTGCCTCTACAACGGCACTGGTTTTAACGGTCCCGGTGCTCAAATGACTCCGGGTCAGGTGACAAACGGGGCCAATGTCCTCTTCCCGAACACCGCAAGTTCCTTGCGGAAGATCTCCGGCAGCACCTGTTAGGTGTGATGTCCAGCTTGGATCCTTCACCCCTCAGCCGATTGGCGTGCGGAAGTGTCGGTCCGGCTGGATCATGTTCTTGTGACAGCCTGAGACTCTCGAAGTGGAAGACCTTCCGCACTACACCGAGAACCGTCAGGCACCGATAGCGGCCCTGGCGACAGAGATGCATGCCACCAACTCAATGGGGTTGTCACGCGCCCGCGGCCACCGATGGCCAACCCACTCGGCGACCGCCGTGTGCGCCGTGTGCCCCACCCACGCCGGAGCCATTCGACGCCGCCTCTGTGGTGCCCACAGAGGCGGCTCATGGTTCGCCGAAGACGATGGGTACCCTCCGACCGGAGGCGGGCGCTTGCAATCGCTCTTGCCATCTCGTGCCTGAAACATGGATCCAACAGCGCCAACGCGATCGCCCAACTGACGCAACCATCTTCGCCGAGCGGTCGTCAATGAGGATTGAGAGCACAGAGCCCGAACAAGCAGGAGCGGACCATGAACCAAGAAGATTGGCTGGCTGACGGCTGTCGTGATCAAGGGCGCGCCGAGCGCCGGGCAGGCCCATCACCCCTTGAGATGGCGCTTTCGCGAGAACTGCGCAACATTGCTCAACTTACTTCTGTCCCCACCTTGGAGATCGGCGCCTTGGTTGCTGGCGAAGTGGACGGGGGACATTAGGTCCGGAGTGGTGTACGACGGGCCTGAGTGAGCGTGTGCTCCGTTACGGACGCGACCGATGGACCGAGTCCTTCCCCTATCGTCCCCAAGGCTGGCCGTCATAGTCCTGGTCATCCTGAAAGCCTGGGATTTGCTCGAGTAGTTCAAGCTTCTGGCGAGATGCAGCGACGACGTAGCCTCCGGCGGAGAAGGCTGCACGACCCGACTCGTCGTGCCGACCACGAAGAGTGCGGACTGCAGCAGACCCGAACGTCAGGGCAGCTGCGTCCTTATGTTCGCGACGACTTCGTGGTCAAGAAGCTTCTCGGGCGAGCTCGATGTCGGAGATGAGGCTTTATACGGCACGGACACCGAGCCCTATCCGAGACAAGTACACCGGGGCCCGGGTGGCTTCGCTGATCAACGCACTTGGGAAGACTTCTGTCGCTGCGGAGGCTATGCCCTTCATGGATGAGGCACCGTCTAACCGCTTCCTACACGCGCGGCAATCGGAAGGCCGACAGACGCCTCCAGGGCCCGGTGAGCGGTAGGTAGTCTCCTTTCGGTCTCCCGTCCTGCACGTACACGCGGGCCGACCCGGTTCATCCTAGAGGAGGAGCCCGCGGTGAGGTGTGGCGGTGTGAGGGGGTTCGCCAGCTCATGCGTGATCTGGTTAGTCGCGTTGAACCTGC
This sequence comes from uncultured Propionibacterium sp., assembly GCA_937867175.1. Classification (GTDB taxonomy): domain Bacteria; phylum Actinomycetota; class Actinomycetes; order Propionibacteriales; family Propionibacteriaceae; genus Brooklawnia. The sequence continues at coordinate 11,213 of CALMKG010000569.1, forward strand.
ATGGCTGCGGCGAAGCCGTACCGCCTGATCCGGGGGGGATTCGTGGGCGTGCCCGGCGCCGATCGGCTATGACCGCACGCTTTACCACCTGCTCGACTCGCCAGTGCCAGCGCGCGCTGGTCGCGAGTTGGGCCGCGGCCAGGACCAGGGCTGCGTCGGTGAAGGTGGACACGACCCCCGATCGGTCGTCGTCAACGCCATTCGGGGAGTGCCACCTTCACGAGCAGTCGCTATCAAGACTGATGATGACGTCGCCATCTATACGGCAGATGGGCTCAGTCGTGCCGACATCTGTGAGCTTGGCCTCAGGACGTGCAGCTGACGCCGTTCCCACAACGAAGAGGTAAGCGAGCGCGGGCGTGGCGCGCTCGCCTGAGGTGTGCGCTTGACGCCTACGACGTGACTGGCCACCCACGCGAAGCGCGGAAACGCGGCTAGGTCCGGAGGCCGTCCGAGATGTCTGCCTTCGCGGTGGTCGTGCGGACGACTACGGACGGGTCGCGACGATCCCTCGGGCGACCGCTCCGGCGATGAGTAAGTACAGGCCGGGGTGTGGTGAGTGCGACGGTGAGGACGATGAAGACGTCGGGGTCCTTGTTGAGATCCACGAAGAGCATTCCGCCGAGCGCCAGGAGGACGGTGCCGCCAAGAGTCTGTCGCACGAACCAACTCCGGAGTCAGCCCGAGGGACTCCCCGTCCAGTGTGAAGCGGAGACCTCCTGATGTCGCGGGAGTCCGAACAGAAGTCGGGCGATAATCCGGCACGTGGGGCTATGGCCAGCACAATCGACGGCCGTTCTCCACAGAGTTGTCGCATCCCGTGGCAAGGTGGGTTGGCTGACTGTCAAATGCCTCAAGCGGAAGACGGCTCATCGTTCTACTCGCGTCTACGCCAGGAGGTCCGTCGCAGATGTCGTTCGAGGTTGTCGACCACGGCACATTCGTTCGGCAGTGGGCCGTTCAGAGCCCCAAGATCGCCTGGCTGCTCGGCGCGGGAGCCAGCGCCGCCGCCCGAGTCCCGACCGCCGATCACGTCATGATGGATCTCCTTCTCAGGATGTACGCCGACGCACACCATCTCGTCCGACAGAGCCTGTCCCTTTCCGAAGCTAGAGACCGAGACCGCATCCGCGAGTACTACGACGACCGAAACGGCATGCCCGCACTGTCGGATCCCTCGGCCTACAGCGTCGCCTTCCAGTTGGCCCTCCCCGATGCGGGCGCGAGGCGCCAACATCTCCGCTCGCTGTTCGAGGGGCGGTCGCCGTCGTACGGGCAGCGGATCTTGGGCGCCTTTGTGGCTGCTGGGCTCTCCGATCTCGTCATCACGACCAACTTTGACGACCTCATAGAGAAGGCCGTCGAACAAGCCCAGGTCACGCTCGGCGACCCCACTCGCAGCCGGTTGGGGGTTGCCGACCTGGGCAATCCGGGCCAGGCGAACCTCGCACTCAGCGACAGCGACTTCCCGTTCCTCTTCAAGCTGCATGGCGACTTCCGGGACCGTGAACTGAAGAACCTTGAGTCAGAACTGCAGACGCAGGACGCGCACATGCGCCAGGCCGTCCTGGACGCCAGCCGTCGCTTCGGCATGGCAGTGATGGGCTATAGCGGCCGCGACGCCAGCGTCATGGGCATGCTCGAAGAGGCGGTAGCCACCGATGGCGCCTTCCCTGCTGGTTTGTGGTGGATGGGGCGTCAGCCGGAGACGGTGCTCACGCCGGTCAAGGAACTCTTTGACGCCTGCGCGTCCAGCGGCGTCTCGGCCTACTTCGTCAGAATCGAGACCTTCGACGAGACGCTTGGGGCGCTCGGTCGGCAGGCAGAGCTTCCAGATGCCCTGCGCGACTACGTCGACGGGTTGCAGGCCAAACCACGTGCGGTCGACAGCGGACTCCCGCAGCATGATCGAGGTTCGCTGCCAGCACTGCGGATGAATGCATTGCCAGTCCTGGAGACTCCGACACGAGCGCTCCGAGCGATGCTGACCAGCGTTCCGGACCGTAAGGAGATGGGCCAGTCCCTCCACGACGTCTTCTGGCGGGGCGCCGCGGTGTCGTCCGGGCGCCAGGTGCTGGCGTTGGGGAGCCCCGAGGTGCTCGCCAGGGCGCTCGATATCCAGGGTCAGATCGACCAGTGCGACATCAATCCAGCGGGCGAGGGCGCCCCTCCGGTCGAGCGAGCCCTGATCTACGAAGCACTCGCGCGCGGACTCGCGCGCGACCTCCCCGTCCAGGCCCGAATACGCGACTCTGGCCACCGCCTGATCGTGACCACGGAGCGGGCGGATCGGCCTGACAGCCCGCGTCAAGCGCAGGTGCGAAGCCTTCTGTGGGAGGCCTATGGGGAGGATCTGACAGGCGAGTGCCCGCTGAAGCTTGGACGCGGAGCCAACGGAAAGGCGCGCCGGTACGGCGAGTCCGTCGAACTGTCGCTCGAGTGGCGGCTCGGGATCCTGTGGCTGCTCTACGTGCCGCGCACGTGGGTCTCTGCACTGCCGCCTGCCGATCGACAGAAGGGACAAGGAGATCCGGCGTCAGCCTGGCGCAAGGAACGCTGGGTCAACCGCCGCAACGAGAAGTGGGCCGCGATCATCGACGCCTGGGCGAAGGCCATCGCGCCGCGTGACCACACGGAGGTATCCGTGCTGTCAGCCGGCCTCAGCGAGAGAGACCTGGTCGGCGGGCGCTTCGTGCTGAGTCGGACCACCGCCTACAGCAGGGAGGCCAAGTGACTATCCAGGTGATCGACAGCAGGCTCCCGCCGCACCGGCTACTGGATGAGCCGCTGCTTGCCTTTGGCAATGGCGGAAGCGACAAGCACCCGTTGCGTGGCCTGCAGACGCACGGTCCCTACAGCCGGGACTCCTTCGGCACGGCGAGCATTCGATTCGCGCTGATCACGACCACGGCGCTCTACGGGCGGGCGCGCCAGTTCCTCGGCACGCTCGTCAGCCAGCACCGACCGACGGATCGGCCGAAGTACGTTCCCCTCTACCCAGGCTTCAAGAATGTGTACGGGGTTGACCTCGCCCCCGCTGACGACTCAGGTATTCAGCTCGCCCCGGGCATCGCCAACGCGCCAGATCCCCACTTCGCGATCGCTGCCGCCCTCGCGCAAGCAATTCGGCAGCTCACCGCGACACGTTCGAGCTGGGACGTCCTCATCGTGGCGCTGCCGGCAGCGTGGCGACAATGGAGGGTCTCCAGCGACGGCGCCTTCGACCTCCACGACCAGATGAAGGCCTTCGCCGCCCCGCTCGGCATCCCTACCCAGATCGTCTGGGAAGACAAAGCCATCAGCTTCAAGCATCCCTGCAGCCTTAGCTGGCGTCTATCGATGGCCCTGTATGCCAAGGCGGGTGGAACCCCATGGCGTCTCCACCGCACGGCTGACGCCGACGTGGCTTACGTCGGCCTGTCCTACGCGATCCGTGGGGGCACCTCGGACGCCTTCGTCACGTGCTGCTCACAGGTGTTCGACGCAGATGGTGGCGGCATGGACTTTGTGGCGTACGACGTGGGACAGGGTGTCGACCTCGACAACCCTCACCTCACGCGCGACCAGATGCGCGCTGTCATGAGCCGGAGCGTTCGGCTCTACCAGGATCGGCATGCCGGCAACCTGCCGACGAGGATCGTCGTTCACAAGACCACTCGATTCCGCGACGAGGAGGTCGACGGGGTCTTCGATGCATGGGATGCCTGTGAGGAGGTGGAGTGCGTCCGAGTGCAGGCGAGCACGCCCTGGCGGGGAGTTCGCCTGGTCGCAGCGAAGCCCGGTCAGGGACCGAGCCAACCCGCCAACTGGCCCGTCCAGCGCGGGACGCTGCAGTTTCTGTCTGGACGCGACGGCCTGCTCTACGTCAACGGCACGGCGCCCGGCCTCGCGGCAGGGAATGGCAACTTCTACCAGGGGGCGAAGAGCATTCCCAGCCCGCTCCTTGTCACCCGTGATGCTGGCTCGGGGCCGCTAGAGCGCACCGCCGATGACGTGCTCGCGCTCACCAAGATGGACTGGAACAACGACGCGCTCTACGACCCGCTGCCGGTGACAATCAAGTACTCCCAGACTCTGGCGCGAGTGATTGGGCACACGCGCGGGCTTCCCGACGCGGCCTACCCTTACCGGCTGTTCATGTAGTTCCCACCGGACCGAATAGTCACCTGACCGCCCGGCGCGGCGCTCCGCATCTGGGCGAGCCGGTCACGGTTGATGAGCCACACGGCGACCCGAAGTGTCGGAGGCGCCATCTAGCGCGGCTCGGGCCAGCCGTCGCGCGCCCGGTCGGTCCACGACACGATCGGCCAAGTGCTGACGGCGCGCGAAGAGACATCCCGACCTTCGGAGCGAAGAGCTACCGCGCCACGCCGGCGCTATCCAGGCGTCGGTGCACGTATGAGAACAGCGCGAAGGCCTCGAAGAAGTCCTGCTTGTTCTCGTCCGACCCGCGTCGGGTCGCGTGGGCGCGCGGGTTGCGATAGTGGCCGTGGATCCCGGTCAGCAGGTTCTTGAAGCCGCGATGCTCGCTCTTCTCCGACTCTGTTTGGAACCGTGTCACCGTAACTAGCGGCTCGGTGAACTTGCCGCCGAATACCGCCGTGTAGAGGTCTTCGCCGTCTGTCCCGAGGTTCGTGTATCGGCGCAGCCGGTCCGGGATCGACTTTGCGGCTTCCTGGATCGCGTGGAACAGCGACTTCCGCAGCAGCTCCTCGTCGCAATACGCAAGGAGAGCCGGGTGGCAGTCGCGGCGTCGCAGTTCGGCGACGAGCTCGCCCGACAGTTGTGCTGCTTCACTCAGGGTGGAGGCCTTTGGCGCTCGCGCAAACTTGCCCTCGTCGTTGATGCGGAACCCGAACAGGACCAGAACCTCGTTCAGCTGACCCTGGAGCTGGGCAAACCGGCCCGGGTCGCTGACGTATCGCGACGGGTGCATCGCCGCGTTCATGAACACGATCAGCACGTTGCCGGCGCGCTGCGTGACCTGGGCGTTGTTGAGGGTGATTAGCAGGCGTGTGCGCTTGTTCGGCCCCTCCTCCAGCTCGAGCTTCGTGGGAGCTAGCACCCTCTCCAACTCCGAGGTGGAGAGCGCCGGGTAGTCCGTCGCGGCGAGCACGTTGCACACCGCCTCGGTCATCGCGGTCGGGAACACGGCCAGTCGCTCGCCCACAACCCCTCCTTGTCCGGCGGCTTGGCGCCGCCATCATCGGCAACCTGACCGCGGATTGCGCGAAGGTACCCGAGCGCGGTTCCTCGCCGCGAGGAACTTGCCGCGCCGAGCATTCTCGCTGAACGAAGCGGGCAGAACTGCCTCTCCCAAGTCGGAGTTCTCAGGCGACGACACGGCGGGACCGCGGGAGGGCAATCTCAAGGAAGCGTCCCGCGGCCAGCGCTGGCCGTTTGTGCCGCCGAGGCCACTCCGCCTGGGAGCAGCGCCAGAACGTCTTCCAGGCGGCCCGCGAAGGCACGACGAGGCGTTGATCAGCGTTTCTAGCCTCGCCCTCAGCCCATCCTTCAACGCCGCCAGACCCTCCCGATTCGGGTAGTAGGTCAGCGCGCGAATCGACCGCAGGTCGAACGGAACATGCTCCATGTTCTGAGTCGTGAGCACGACGTCAGTCGGATCGCTTCCCTCCGCCAGGCACCCGGAGGTCCTGAACCACACGCCAGTGTCGACCGGGTCGACCACCATTCCGTCACCGCGCAGTTCCAGCGGTCCAGCGGAGTCGTCGCCACAGCCGCTGACGACGGCAGCCGAAAGCAGCGCCGCAGCGAGAAGACCTGTCATGCGGGTGGTTCGCACGGCAGCAATGATGCGTGATCACCGGCGAAAGAGTGAGGTCGGCCCGCATCTCCCGGCCGAGACACTGCGTCCGACAAACCGGGTCTCAGCATGAGCGCGCACTCGGGTCGCGGCAGATCCGGATGACAGAGCGTCGCTAGCTCCGCGTCGTTAGGGAAGGTCACCCAGGCCGACGAAGCCGCCATACTACGTTGATGATGTCGATCCGTCTCATGGGGGAAGACTCCGTCGACGGGCCGTTGTGGGACGACGACGGCCTCATGTTCACCACTGCGGAGGAGTTGCTGGAGGCGTACAGCCTGCTCGGCCTGAGCGTCGAGCTCGTAGCCGCCCTCGTGTCGTGGGCGCGCGAGTGGCCGACCCGGTCGGGCGAGCCGGCACACGATGCCGAAGCCGCGCGACTCGTGCGGCAGCTGCGCGTCGAACTGGGGCACGGGGTCGGGATCGTCTACAAGCCCTGACGCCGCTTGGTGTCACTCATCCCAGAGCGGGTGGGCGGGTCTCGGCGTGTCCGAATCACGTGTTGCCGCAGATTCGGATGCGTCAGAGGTCCGTAACCGGACTGTCGACGGGGCCAGGTTCGCCTCGCTGGTTCGGATGCGGGCATACCGAGTTTCCGGAGTCCGGCTCGCGGCAGTCGTCAGCATGCTTCCTAGTGGGGGAGGGGGCGGTCGGTGTGACTGTCATCCCCTAGGCGTCGATGATCTGGAGGGCTTCGTCGAGGCATCGTTCGCGCTCGACGTCGTTTGCGTTGTGGCGGATCTTGGCGCAGTAGGTGGCGCCGAGGGCCGCCACGACGTTGTCGCTGTTGGCGGCGTAGGCGAGCGCCTCCATCGCCCAGGACTTGAGTCCCCAGTGCCTCAGCCTCTCCGCCTCTCGCATGTTCATGTCGGCAAGCGCCTGGTCGGCGGCGTTCATCCCGCGCGTTGCTGCCATGCGGAAAGCACTCGCTTCGGCGCTGAGGCTCACCGGCCGCTCAGACCCGAACTGCGCAAGCACTGAGGTGAGTTGCGGTAGGTCCAGAATGCCCGCACCGGCGAGGGCGTGCCTGACCGACCACTCGGTGAGCGCACGTCGCTGTAGGTCCGACGCGGTCAGCACGGCATTAACCAACGCATCGGACGGGCGGCCCGCGAGGAGTTCATCCTTCGTGATCGGGTGTCCCAGTATCGGGGACGTGATCGGGAAGGCGATGGTGGGGTGAGTGATCTCCGGGGCGGGTTCGACCGTCACGCCGGTGAACCTCTCGACGAGTGCCATGGCTGCGGCGAGGGGCTCCTGGGCGTCCAGGTCGCGCTCCCAGAGACGTCGGAGGGTGGTAGGTAGTTCCTCGGCGCCGTCTGGATCTGTGAGATCGACGGACGCGATGACCTTGCCTCGTCGGGCACACGCGAGCATCAAGAGGCCCTCGACGTTCCAGAACACCGAGGCGGCCTTGCCGGGCTTTGATAACCGGGCGAGGACCTCCGGTCGCACACCCTCCCAGCCGTTGTCCTCGACAAGGACCACTGTGTTGTCAGGCAAACCGACGTCGGCGCCTGCGGCCGACACCCACGCGGCTGCCTCGCTGAGCCGGATGTCAGCAACCGGCGTTGCCCCGCCAGGGTCGGCTCCGATCGCGGCCAGGGCGTCGTCGGGCTGACGTCCACACACAACCGTGACGCAACCGGCCGTCGAGTACGACGTGGTGTCGTCCTCCAACCATCGGTAGGCGGCAACGGGCGAGTCCGGCATGCACGAAAATCTACAGTCCCTTCATCGGCATGTAGGGGCGGATCGGCGGGCGTCTTGGGAGCGGTTGACCAGGTGGCTTTCAGTGTCTGACCTACGCGCTCATCGACTACGGTTGCTGTGCCGGCGCGAGCCGGCTCAACTGGATACGGCTGGTGCACCCCTGGGGTGCACGGACCCGGGTTAACGGGAGGGAACCGGAGGTAACGGGACGCCGGTTTCACGCTCAGGTCGGCGGTTCGCGCGTGGTCGAGCGTAATGGTCCTACGGTTCAACTCCCCCCTCGCGCACAACAGCCCCAGGTCTCTGACCTGGGGCTTTGT
>CALMKG010000570.1 GCA_937867175.1 uncultured Propionibacterium sp.
CGTGGCGACCAGTCGGTCAACGAGCAGGTCATGTTGGGCCGGATCGACCAGCAGCTGAGGGTGAACCGCGCCATGATCGACGCGTTGCCCGCCGAAGGCAGCGTCCCTGACGAGCTCTACCGATATCTGGTGCACTACCTGGGGTTGGTCTGTGCCATCTCCTCGATCCTGCTGCTGCGTCTGGGCACCGATGACGGTCTGCGACGGAAGAGGGATCTGTGGCAGGAGTTGCGCTCGTCGGACGCCACCTGCCACCGGTTGCTGCGACGCAGCAGCCTCGGACAGGTCTTGCACCTGCCGGGACGTGGCGGGCGGTGGGTCTGTCTCCAGGGCTACCGCCTTGCTCGCGGGGTCATCGGCTTCAACTGAACCAATTCAGCTGACAACGGGAGCCACTCAGGGCGACGAAGGCATCGCGCCAGGTTGCTAGGGTTTGCACCTCGTCCCTGTTCGTCCTGCCCATCAAGTCCGTCAAATGAGGTCCGGCGCCATGACTGCATCTCCCCCGTTGGTCCAGACCCGTGCCGGCGCCGTGCGCGGTGTTTGGCGGGGTGGCTCGGCCGCGTTCTTGGGAATCCCGTTCGCCCAGGCACCGGTGGGGGCACTGCGTTTCGCCGCGCCCCAGCCCACCACAGCCTGGCAAGGGATCCTGGACGCGGCCGAACCGGGTCCGACGCCACAGCGGCGTCCCTTCGGCGACGTGACGACGATCCCTGAGCCTTCCTACCCGGGTGAGGCGACCCTGAATCTGAACGTGTTCACGCCGGCGCCCAGAACGCAGCAGGACGGGCTGCCGGTGCTGGTGTGGATCCACGGCGGCGGGTTCTTCGCCGGCTCCCCGTCGAGTCCGTGGTATGACGGCGCCTCCTACAACCGCGACGGTGTGGTCACCGTGTCGCTGTCATACCGGCTGGGGTTCGACGGCTTCGGCTGGATCGCCGACGCCCCGACCAACCGCGGCTTGCGGGATCTGGTGGTCGGGCTCGAGTGGGTCAGGGACAACATCGCTGCCTTCGGCGGCGACCCGGGGCGGGTGACGATTGCCGGGCAGTCCGCGGGCGGCGCAGCGGCGTTGGCCCTGCTCACTTCGCCGCTCGCCAACGGCCTGTTCAGTCAAGTGATCGCCCACTCCGCCCCCCATCTGTCGATGGACATGGGCAAGGCGGAGCAGGTCGGCCGCGCACTCGCGCTCGCTGTGGGAGTGGAGCCGACTCGAGCGGGGTGGTCGGCGCTCAGTGAGGACGACGTGCTCGACGCCCAGGCTGCGCTGATGGCACCCCCGGACGAACCACCCGGCAGCGAGGTCGCCTACGTACGGGAAGCTTTGGCGAGCGGTCGGACCCGGCTCCCCTTCGTGCCGCTCACCGGCGATGATCTCCTGCCGGACGACATCCTGCATGCTGTGCGCAGCGGGTCCGGGTTCGGCAAGCCCGTGCTGGCAGGCACCGTGGCCCACGAGTTCACGCTGACCACAATGGGCTTCCGGGCGGCTTGGTCCGGCTCCGACCCCGTGCAGGCCCTGACCGAAGGTGGGCTCCGGCTCCCGACCGTCCAGCAATATGTGGCCGGTCACCCGGAGCTGACATCGACAGCTGACATCTGCGGGCAACTCGACACCGAGCTGACCTTCCGCATCCCTTTGCTGGCATTCGCTGATTCCCGTCCCGACAACACTTGGCTGTATGACTTCCGTTGGCCCGCGCCGGGTCTCGGCTTGTCCATCCATTGCTTGGAACTTCCCTTCACCTGGGACCTGCTTGGCAGCGACGGTGTGACCGCCGTCGCTGGCGAGAACCCGCCCCAGGAACTGGCCGATGCCATGCATTCTGCTTGGGTCCGGTTCATCAAGACCGGAGACCCGGGTTGGCCGATGTGGCGGGAGGGCGTGTCACGGGTCTTCGGAGCTGAGCAAGCGGAAACGTACGCGTCGACTCGAATACTGGCTCGGGCCC
>CALMKG010000571.1 GCA_937867175.1 uncultured Propionibacterium sp.
CTGGCCGTCACCGCCGAAGCCTTCGATGTGCACCAGTCGGGCAATGACGTGCTCACCAAGGACCTCTCGGCCTCGACCGCCGCCTTGGTCGACACCTCGTTGTTCCTGCTCGGCTCCTCAGGGTCGTTTGCTGCCGACCTCGACGTGAGCTATGGGGCGTCCACCGTGGTGGTGACCGAACTTGGCGCGGGCAAGGTTTGGGTGATGGACGCCCAAGCCGTCGGGTCGTTCTCCCGAGAGGCCGACCCGCTGCTCGAGATCGAAGGTGCCCGGGCAGTCGCCACGCACACCGGTGACGTGCTCGTCGTCGCTCCCAGTGGTGAGGTGCAGCTCATCGCGCGGCAGGGCCGCAACTTCGCCAGTCCCCACAAGCATGGCTCGATCAAGGGATACCGGGCAGACGCCACCCGGCTCGCGCTGAGCGCCGTCGGCGACCAGCTGGTGGTTCACGACCAGGCCACCAATGAGCTGCACACACCCAAGGCCACCGTGCAACTGCCGGGGACCGACGAGCTGGAATTGCAGCCCGCCAGTGCTGACAACGACTTCGTGGTGCTTGCTTCACCAACCGAGTTGATCTACTCACCCCTTGATGGTTCGGACAAGATCACCACGATCCCGGCTGCGGACACGTCGGCTGCAGCGCCCGGGGAACCGGTGCGTCCGGTCGTCTTCCAGGGCTGTGTGTATGCGGCTTGGATGGGCACCGGCAACTACCGGCGCGACTGCCCGGGTGATGCCGACGATGACGCACAGGTCGTCCCACGCATCGCCGCTGCCTCGGCCATGGCGTTCCGGTGGAACCGCGACGTGATTGTGCTCAACGACCTGGTCACCGGGCTGGTGCTGCTCGTCAACGAGCAGATGATCGAGGTTGACAATTGGAACCAGGTTCAGGCGAATCTGGAATCCGAAGAGGAACAGACTGACAGCGACGAGGATTTCGAACTCGGAGTAGCCACCGACCCGGAGAACAACACCCCTCCGATCGCCAACCCGGACAACTTCGGCGTTCGTCCCGGACGCACGGTGTGGCTGCCGGTGCTCGCCAACGACGAAGACCCCGATGGCGACATCTTGACTGCCCAGCCGCTCAGCCAGCCTGATCTGGGTCTGGTCCAGGTGGTGAGCAAGGGGGAGGCGCTGCAGGTCGTCGTCCCCGACTCTGCGGTCGGCTCTGGCACCTTCACCTACGAAGCCCAGGACGGTCGTGGCGGGGCCTCGGAGGCCATGGTGAGCCTGACCGTGCACGACTGGGCGGTGAACGAGGCGCCCAAGCCGCTGCGCAAGCCCAAGCTGACGATCAGCCAGACCGGTTCGATCAGCTACAACGTGCTGAACGACTGGTACGACCCGGACGGCGACATGGTCTATCTGTCATCGGCCGGCCCGGCCGATGACACTGCGGTGGAATCGCGCCCAGACGGTACGGTCACCATCCGCGATCTCGGCACCGCAGACCCCGGTATTCGTCCCATCCCGGTGACGATGACCGACGGACGCGAGACCGCGACCTACGAGATCCAACTCGATGTGCGTCAAGGCAACCGGAACCTGCCCCCGCTGGCAAACTCCGACCACGTGTCGGCCGTCGTCGGGCAATCGGTCACGGTGCTGCCGCTGGCCAACGACACCGACCCCAATGGCGATCACCTGCGATTGGTGAGTGTCGAGCCGGCGCCGGGAGTGAACGCGACGGCAGACTACGCTGCCGGAACGGTCCAGTTGACCGGTGAGCAGGCAGGCACCCAGTACGTCAGCTACACCGTCAGCGACAACAAGGCCGAGGCCACCGGGCAGATTCGCTTCGACGTCCTCGACCCGGGCAGCGAGGGCCAGCCTCCGGCCGCGATGCCCGATATTGCGCTGCTGCCGCCCGGCGGGACCGCGCTGGTCGACCTGACCGTCAACGACACCGACCCGATGGGCGGAGTGCTGGTCGTCCAGTCGATCGAACTGCCCGAGGGTTCGGGGTTGTCGGTGCAACTGATCGACCACAACCTGGCGCGCGTCACCGCACCCGCCGGGCTCGAGGGCGAAGCGCAGTTCAGTTACACAATCTCAAATGGCCACGGCACCGCCCAAGGTTCGGTACTGGTGGTCGGGTTGCCTGCCGAATCCACCGATCAGCCACCAACCGCAGTCGACGACGTCGCCACCGTGCGGGCCGGCGACATCACCACCGTCGATGTGATGCTCAACGACATCTCGCCGGCTCATCTGGCATTGACGGTGGACCCGGCAGTGACCATCACCACTGACAACCCGGGTGCGATCGCGTTCGTGTCGGGGGACAAGCTGCGCTTCCGGGCCGGGCCCGACGCGGGCACCGCCCGGGTCATCTACACGGTGCGCGACACCAATGGGGGGTTCGCCTCGGCGACCGCGGTGATCGCCATCGTCGCCGCAGATGCACAGAACAACCCGCCCAACCCGCAGCCACTGTATGGGCGCACGTTCGCCGGGACGCCGGTGCGGATCGCGGTGCCCACCGCAGGTTCGGATCCGGATGGCGATTCGGTGGCCCTGGCTGGCCTGGACAGCCCCGCCCCGTTGCTGGGTTCGGTCACCATCGGCCAGGGCTACCTGGAATACACCCCGAGCTCCCAGGCCGGCGGCACCGAAACCTTCGGGTATCAGGTCACGGACCGGTTCGGTGCGGTGGGCCGATCGGTGGTGCGGGTGGGGGTCAGCCCGTTGCCCACCGTGAATCAGGCACCCTTCGCCACTGCCGACACCATCGACGCCCGCCCGGGCCGGCTGCTGTCGGTGCCGGTCACCGCCAACGACATCGACCCCGACGGCGACCAAGTGACGCTGATCGACGGTTCGGTGAAGCCGGTCGACGCGTCCACCATCACCGAGGTGACGGTGGAGAACAACCGGGTGGAACTGACGACCCCGAACGAGCCCGCCACGCTGCGGTACTACTACGACATCTCCGATGGCCGCGGCGGCACCGCCCGCGGTGTGCTGACCATCCTGGTGAGCGAGGACGCTCCGCTGCTCGCCCCGGTCGCGCGCGACGACGCGGTGGGCCTGGAACAGATCATCGATCAGGACGCGGTGAGTGTCGATGTGCTGATCAACGATGAGGATCCAGACGGCGCCAGCAAGGAACTCGACCTGTCGACCTCGGACCCCGGCGCCTCGGTGACCAGCGACCGGCAAATCGAGGTGCAGATCGGCGATGACCGCCAGGTCGTGGTCTACACGATCACCGACCCCGATGGTTTGGCCGCCAAGGCTGCGCTGGTGGTGCCGGGACGGCTGGAACAGCGTCCCATCCTGGACACCAAGAACATCCCGGTGCACGTGGTTGCCGAGGAGACCACCGAACTGCGGCTGGCCGACCACGTGCAGGTGCGCACCGGGCACACCCCGAAGTTGACCTTCGCCGAAACCGTCTCGGTGGCACTTGGCGGCGATGGTTCCGAACCGGTGAAGGACGCCACGACGTTGCTGTTCACGTCCGCCAAGGGGTTCCTGGGCGCCACCTCGATTCAGTTCGAGGTGACCGATGGTTCGGGCCCCGATGATCCCGATGGGCTGAGCGCCGTGTTGTCGCTGCCGATCATCGTGGACCCGAATCCGAATGCGAACCAGCCCCCCGAGGTGCACCCCTCAGAGGTGACCGTGGCCGCCGGGGAGGACGCCAAGCGGGTCGACTTGGGCGCGATGATCAAGGACCCGGACGATCCGGGGAACGAGAAGATCAAGGTGAGCCTGCTGGAGGCGTCCCAGCCGTTCGATGTGACCGTTGACGGGCTCACGCTGTTGGTGTCGGCGCCGGTGGATGCGGCCTCTGGCACCCCGGGCACCGCAATCATCGAGGTGAGCGACGGCAAGGAGCAGGTGAGCGCGGCCATCCCACTGCGGGTGGTGAGTTCGACCCGGCCGCTGCTGGCGATCTCGCCGATCACGATCTCGGATGCGAAGGCCGGGCAACCCTCTCAGGTCGATCTGGGTGCCTATGTCACCAACCCGTTCGCGGCCGAAGGCAAGCCGTTCACCTTCGTCGGGCAGCCGAGCGTGACGCTGGGCCAGGGCACGGTATCGGCGGCGGGCACCTCGTTGACGATCACCCCGGCCGAGGGCTTCAACGGCCAGATGAGTGTGGGTTTCCGGCTGGCCGATGCCACCAACGATCCGGCTCGTGAGGTGTCGGGGACGGTGGCCTTGACAGTGCGCGACAAGCCCGGCGCCCCGTTGAATGTCGTCGCAACCAGCACAGTGTCGAAAACGGTCGAACTTGCCTGGCAAGCCGGGGCGGCCAATGGCTCCCCGATCACCGGTTTCACCGTCAACTGGACCGGTGACAACGGTTCCTCCGGTTCGACGACCGTCGGGCAGGTCACCGCGACGACGGTCAGCGGGCTGACGAACAACGTCTGGTACACCTTCACCGTCGTCGCCACCAACGAGATCGGCGATTCCCCGGCCTCGGCGGCGTCCAACCAGGTGCGTCCTGACACCAAACCGAACCAGGTCGGCACGCCGACCGCCAAATTCGGCGACCAGCAGATCGATGTCTCCTGGCCGGCCGGCACCACCGAGGGCGCGCCGATCGACCGCTACGAGGTGACGATCAGCCCAGCCCCGGGCGGGGTTTCGGTGCAGGAGGTGGCCGGCACCAACCTGACCTGGACCGGCCTGGCCAACGGCACCGCGTACAGCTTCACCGTGGTAGCGGTGTCGGTGAACAACCTGTCCAGCGACCCGTCAGCGGCTTCGGCGCCCGAGGTTCCAGCCGGCGCCCCGGCCCAGCCGGGTGCCCCGAACGTGGTGAAGGATCCGGCCGGCCCGCTGGCGCCCTCGGCGAACATCAGTTGGGCCGCGCCGGACGCCAATGGTGATGCCGCCGGGCTCACCTACGAGGTGCGGCAATCCGGTGGCGCCAACGTTTGCACGGGTACGGCGACCAGTTGCCGGATCGAGATGGCGGTGACCAGCACCAACCAGACCTTCGAGGTGCGGGCCACCAACAAGTCCCAGAAATGGAGCGAATGGTCGCCGGTCTCGAATGCCATCCGACCCTTCCAGCCACCAAGCTCGGTGACCGGACTCAGCGCCACCCCGACCGGCCAGAACAATACGGTGCGGATCGATTTCACCCCCGGCGCCCTGAACGGCGCCACCAGCAGTGAGGTTGCCTATTACTGGCAGGCAGGTGGGGCGAGTGGCACCCTTTCCCCCGGCCAGACGATCACCAATGGCGCATTCCCGAATGGCTCCAATGTGGGGGTATCGGTCTATCCGGTCGCCACGGTCAACGGTGAGCGCTCGCAAGGCGACAATGCCGGCCCGGTGAATGTGAATGCTTATGGCCCGCCCAGGGCTCCGAGCGTGTCGGCGCGCGGGAATGTCAACGATGTCACGGTCAGCTGGAATGCCTCCGGCTCGGGCAACGGCCGCAGCATCGTCGAGGTCGAGACGAACACCGGCGGCGGGAAACCGGTCTCGGGTGAGCAGATCGTCGGCGACGGACGCAACCAGACACACTGCATCAGTGCCCGGGCCAAGGACGAGACCGGCCTCTGGGGGGACTGGTCGGGTCAGCAATGCGCCAGCACCTGGGGCAGCCCGACCTTCTACTTCACCGTCACCGGCAGAGCGATGTCTGAATACCCGGGCTGGTACCAGGTGGACCTGACCTTGCGGGGCTGGAATCCGAATAGCTCCGTCTACTGCTACTTCGGCGGTATCGATGCCCCCGACTGGTCCAAGACATTCCAAGTCGACGGGAACGGCAATTGGGGTGCAGGTTACTCGGGCGCAAGAGCCGTGAGGCAGAGCGCTATGAACGACGTCAATAACAATGCAAGTAGCTGCCAACAGCGATGAGAGCGAGCTGACAACGCATGTCAATTACCCCAGAGAACGCGGCGTGGTTCGCCGAGACCTTCAACCGGCTGACCAGCAATGTCGGCCAAGCCCTCCTCGGCAAGCAGAATGTGATCCGCTTGGCGCTCACCTGCATGCTCGCCGAAGGGCATCTGCTGCTGGAGGACGCCCCGGGCACCGGCAAGACGGCGCTGGCCCG
>CALMKG010000572.1 GCA_937867175.1 uncultured Propionibacterium sp.
GTAGTCCTGGGGACGCTCAGTCGCGTACGCGGCCCTGCCAGGTACCCAAGCGGGACTGGTCGAACTCGGAGACGGTGTCGGTCTCGGTGTCGCGCTTGGTCTCGTTCGCCACCGCTCCGATGCTCTGGGCCCTCGCGGTCGCCTCCACCGCGCAGCGGTGCACCAGTTCAGCCGTCTCGCGGAGCATCGCCGCGGCGAGTTGGGCCCAGCCCCCGCGGTCGTCCGCAGCGATCTGGCGGCGCTGGACGAAGTGCTCCATCGCTTCGTGCAGCCGGTCGAGATCAGGCAGTTCCGCAGGGTTGTCGAGGTTCTTGTCGTGCGCGCTGAATATCCGAATGATGTTGATCTTGTTGGTCAACTGGACCATGGGCCCGTACCACTCGGCGAGTTCGTTCGGCCAATTCCCGACATCTCGCGGTCGTCGACGGCCGGGCCCTTGCTGCACCATCAGCGTGTGGAGCCTCTTCGCGAAGCTCTCGAACGCCTTCTCGTCCTCGACGGCCAAGCCAGCCAGGGTGCGGCGCGCCACGATGAACGGCGAGGCGATCTTGAACGGCATCCACTCGCCGATGTCCTTGCCGCAAATCGATCCGCAGGCCCCGTTCAGCGCCATGGCGTCGCCCTCGAACCGATCCAGCAGCGCGATCCTCTCGTCCTGGCTGAGACCGGCGCTGGCGTCCCTGACGACTCGGCTCGCGCGCTCGGACAGCTTCCTCGCATACGTCTCAGCCGACGAACACCCGACGAACCGTCGATAGCCCGATCCGATGCCTTGGAAGAAGTCCTCCAGCACCTCGATGCCTCCAGTTCGGTTCGGATCGCCGCCGCCCTTCATCGCGAGCTCGCGGATGAGCCCATGGTCGGGACGGAGCGAATCGTGGTCCTGCCCCGATCGCTGCACCCACGAGCGGTAGAGGTTCTCGTCGGAGATGCCGATCGCCTGCAGGCGGATGCCGCGCGTCCGGAACAGGTGGTTGACTAGGTTGACTTCGTCGTTGCGCAACTGGACGACCTCTCCGGTCGCGTCGTTGCCCTTGGGGCTGTACGGCTTGCCGTCCGACACGAGTACGATCAGGCGCTCGTTGTCGTCCTTGCCGTGCGTGTCGAGGAGTTCGGCCGCGCGCAGTATGGCTTCGGCCATCGCGGTGCTGCCGTACTCGGACAGCGACGTGATGGCCGACCGGAATTCGGCGATCAGTTGCCTGTCGCTGCGGGAATCCACGACCGCCATGCCCGCGTCGCGGGGGAACAGTTGCGTGACGGAGTTGCTGAAGCAGAGCAGCGCCATGCGCGACTCGCGCCCCGTGATGCGCAGCCTCGAGTCGAGCATCTGCATCAGCGCCTCCTTCAGGGCGTCGATGCGCTTGCTGTAGCGGGGAGTAGAGGAGAGCCACCGAGAAACGACGCGCTCGGGCGACTGGGCGGGAAGGTCGTCGACTCCCATCGACCCCGAAACGTCCGCTAGGACGACAATGTCCAAGCCGATGCGGGCACCCTGCACGAAGAGCTCGATGGACGTGTCGGGCGTCACGATCCGCAACTCGCCGGGGCGTGCGTCGTCGAAGGAGCGGATGCGGAATTGGGCGTCGGCGACGTCGAGGAGGATCGAGTCTGGGTCGTCGCCCGTCCAGAAGCTCTGACCGACGAGATGGCGGTCCTGGCGGACCGCACGCCAGAGGGCGTCGCTTGCCTCCTCCGTCAGCGACTCCAAGGTCAGCTCACGCACGGGCCTAGCGTCCACGGACTCGAGGGCGACTTGCTCGCCACTCTGGACGCCGAGTCGCCCGGCCAACGACTCCGAGAGTGCGATCTTGTCGCGCGGCATGGACGGATCCGCGAAGCAGGACACGCCCACGATCTGTTTCCCCAGGCGCCCGTCCGCCTTCATGACGGCCGATCCATGGGAGCCGGCAGTCGCCACTCTCGCCCCGACCAGGGACGCCTCGTCGGGGACGACCACGGTCACGAACTGGCTCCTCATCGACCATCCTCCTTGAGTGGCTGAATCGAGAACCCGAGGCCTGCCTCGGCGCGTTGTCGGGTGACAAGGTTGAAGTAGCGGCGGTCTACCCTGATCAGCAGGGTGTCGGGCTTGCCCGCTCTGGCCGGCAGCCACTTGACGCCGACGAGGCCCGGTACCGCAGATGCGGCCCCGTTGACCTGCATCCAGGCGGACAGCCGCGTTACCGCGGCCGCTACGGACGCCGCGCCCTCGCTGACCTCCTTCTCCCACCGGGATCGGTTGGTGTCCACAAGGTTCTGGATCCCGGAGCGCAGCGCAGGTGCGGTCCGGGCCGCGTCCAGCACGATCCGAAGGGCCTCCGCCTCGGTGGGGTTGATCCGTCCGGGCTTCGCGAGGATGTAGCGGAATCCCGCGATGCGAGGGATGGACCCCCGGTCTTTCGGCGAGGCGTTTCCGAGGATCTGGTAGACCATCTCGGCTGGGGTCTGGGACATGACCGCAGCGTGAGCCGTGCAGCGGGCGAGCCCGGGCCGCTCCGGTCCGAACACCTGCCAAGTCGTCGCGTGGCGCGGGCAGACTGTGCGTCCACAGGGGCGGCCGGCGGCGTCGAGGTGCTGGCATGCCAGCGAGCCCACGGCTCGGCAGCCGGGCTCTACGCAGCTCGGGAACTTCGTGTCGTAGCAGCGTGCGCAGTAAGAACTCTCCCCCCGCCGCCGCGCATGGGCGTCGCACCAGGCGCGTCCGGAACGGCAGTGCGGTCCGACGCAGTAGGCGGTGGCGATCGCCCCGCACTCGCAGCGAGGAGTGTGCTCGGGGCACGTGCCCTCCAGCGAACCGGGCAGGAGTCGGACGTGATCGTCACAGACCCGTGCGTCGTCCCTTGGGCAGTATCGGCAGGTGAAGGGGCCGTAGGTGATGCGGTGGTCCAGGCGGCAGGATCCGCACTGGTAGGCGGGATTGACCCGCGGACGCTCGATGACCGAGACGATCTGGAATTGGGTTTCGGGCGTGACCGACACCCGAGCCGGGTGCTCGACCGTGACGGCGACCCGCCCGAGGGACGCCCCGTCCGCCGCCAGCGACTCAAGGATCACCCGCTGTCCTGCGGAAAGTGAGTGTCCGTGGAGGGTCTCTTCGAAGTCCTGCCACAGGTTGACGAGCCGCTGCACGTCCCCGCGCGAGAGGAACCGATCGTCCGCTTCGCGCAGATCGACGCTCAGGGTAACGTTCATCGCGCTTCTCCTGTCCCGACCAGGACGACCTCGGCCCTCGCGCGCGACGTTCCCTTGTCGTCCTTGAACTTGGAGATGCCCAGGAGTGCCCCCTGGCAGCCCTCGAGCCCCGCAAGGAACGCGCGCAACGTGGACATCACCGCATGGATCTCCTCCGGAGTCCCCTCCAGGCTCAGCAGCGACCAGCCCTGCTTTCCGGCGATCCTCACCGCCCGGGCGACGCGGTCGTTCGTGGCGGAGAAGGCGCTGCAGTTGAGCGTCCGACGCTGAGGGCCGGGCGGCCGGGCAGCCGCCCGGGCCGCTTTGACCGCTTCGGCCGCCTTCGGATCCCAGGGGACTAACTCGGCACCCCGATCGGGGAGGGCAGCGATCAGTTCGGCGAGGGCGTCCTTTCGGGTCTGCTCATCGGCTTCCTTGAGCCGGGCCAGCGTGGATCGAGGCTCGACCCCGCCACCGGACCCGCCGACCGGGCGCTCTTCGTGCTGCGGTCGCCGCTGGTCCGGAATAGCCGGTCGCCGGGGGCCCGAGGGTCGGCGTTCGTCGCTGGACGCCCGCCTCTGGCCGGCACGCTCCTGCTGCGTCCGTGACCTGCCGGGCTGGGTGGGGGGCTCGGTCGAGAGGTTCTCCCATTGGGCGGCGATCTGGCTGCGACGGCCGAGCCCGGAGAAGCGCTGGTGTCCATCGGGGCGACTGATCGCGTCGGCGAGGGCGTCCGCGGTCAGCAGGCGCTCCTTCTGCATGAACTCGTTCTCGTTCCGGGGAAGGGATCCGTCGACCGTCCAGCCGAGGACTGGGGAGATCTCCGCGAAGGTGGCCTGCAAAGACCCGAACTCCGGAAGGAGGTCCGTTGACAGGTCGCGAGCCAGAACCTCGAAGGACGTGACGGGGGCTTCGCTCCGGTCGGCGCTCTTAGGGACGTCCAGTCGCACCCGGCCCGCCAGCCCCTCCGTGATGGCTACCAGCCGCTGCTTCTGTAGTAGTTGGTCGGGCATGCGCCCGATGCGGGAGCCGTGCCGCGCACTGCGCCGGGAGCGCATCGCCAAGGCCTGCACCAGCAGCGCGTGGGCAAGAGTCGTATCGACGAAGGCTTGGGCGTCGATCGCCTTGACTGTACACACGAGCTGAGAACCGTCGCTGCCGGGATAGACATCCATAACATCTAGGCTCCGGATGCCGGAGGTGCGACGCAGTTCGTCGCTCACCTGCTTGAGGTTCCGTGGCGAGGCCGAGGTGACGTACCGGGCGTACAGCTGGTCGGTCGAGTGAAGCAGGCGCGCTGAGTGGGTGCGGTCGACCGTGCCTTCGATCGCGGACCGGCCGGTTAGGGCCACGATCAGGCCGGTGGAGGCGCGGAAGGCGTTGCTGACGATCTCCAGCTCGGTAGTGCTGGGGATGGAGATCTCGTGCCTATCGCCGCAAGTCCAGTCCGACCAGGTGCGTGCGCCTTTGGGTCGAGTCGCGGAGGGGAGGAGGCGTAGGCCCTGCTGGCTTGCCGTGTGCCCAACCTCCAGCACGGCGGCGACCAAGCTGTCACGCATCTCCGCACGTATGGTGGGGTCCGCCATCAGCACCCACGATGTCCGGAACTCGAGGATGCGTCCGCCGGGCGAGTGCAATTGAATCCCCGATGCCTCGCGGCCGGATTGCTTGTTCAGAAATTGCTGTACGCGATCGGCGTCCCCACTGATCAAATAGCCTTTAGTGATCCGCTGTTGAGTAGGGCCAAGACGAAAGACCTTGTTCAGCGGCATGGCACCGATTCCCCCCCCCGTACGCAAGGCGACATCATCGACTAGCTGTCGCGAGCCTAGCTGAACTCGCCCTGGTCCTCCGGAGAATCTGACGGGACGAGATCCCCGCCGCCTGCAGGCGAATCTCTGCTCAGAGGCGGCGATCGCGTGGGCCGTCGCCGTCGCGTTCACCATGCTCCACTCGGCTGTTCCCCCGGAGCGCAACTGCCAGCAATCGCGGTCGGTCACGCTGTCGTCGCTGTAGATGCAACGGGCTCCGATCGTGTAGGCGGCTAGGGGCCGTACCGGCACCTGGGGCAGGGTCATCGTCAACGCTGGGCCGGACGGGACCGGGGTGGGGGCGTGGCCGACGGGATAGGACCCACTCCTGGTCCCGCACGGCGTCGATCTCGCGGAAGTCGGCCCAACTGGCGGGACGCGACTTTGCCCGATTCGATGCGTCTCGCCTCGAATTCGGGGATCGAGCCATGTGGGAAGGCCCCCTGGCTCGCCCACCACTAGCCGCTGTGCCCGGCTGGGCTACGCTCGAGTCGATGCCGCGGAAGCCAGTGCGAGCGACTGCGGCTCCCTTCAGGCATTCCCCACGCATTCCCCACGGCAAGGTGACGACATGGCGACGAATCATCGTACGCGCTTGTCAGAGGGTCATCCGGACGGACGAGCAGAGAGGTTCAACTCCTCTCACGTGCAACTTGACCTGCTGAACTATCGACGTCGGGACGCCCGGAGTTGGTCGAGTTGGTCGGCGATGCGCTGGTCGGCGCCGGTGGCGGCGTGTTGGTAGCGCATGGCCATCGCTGGGGTGGTGTGGCCGAGGTGTGCCATCAGTTCTGCCAGCGTGGCTCCGGTTTGGGCTGCGAGGACGGCTCCGGTGTGTCGAAGGTCGTGCACCCGCAGGTCTGGTCGGCCGGCAGCCTCGCGTGCGTCGCGGAAGGGTTTGGTGAAGGTGGGTGCCCAGATGTGGTGCCCGGTGGCGCTGGGGAAGAGGAGGCCTTCTGGTCCGGTTTGCGCGTGTCGGGCGAGGTGCTCGGCGAGCGCCGGCGCCAGGAAGGCCGGCAGGTGGACGTCGCGGATCCCTGCTGTGGTCTTCGGGGGGCCGACGCTGGCCTTACCGTTGGTCCAGGTGACGCCTCGACGCACTTTGACGACACCTCGCACAGGGTCGATGTCCTTGCGGCGAAGTTCGGCGATCTCCCCGTACCGGAGCGCTCCCCAGCAGCCGACCAGGACCGCGAGTTGGAGGCGTTCGGGCATGGCTGTCACCAGGGCTTCGAGCTGGTCGACGGTCAAGGGTTCGATCTTGTGCACGCGGGCGGAGGTGCCGGCGCCCCGGATCTGGCAGGGGTTCGGGCCCGCCACGAGTTCGGCGTCGATCGCTGCGGTGAGGATGCTCCTCAGCAGGGAGTAGGCCTTCGAGCGGGCGCGCGGGGTGTTCGGGTCGAGCCCCGCGTACCACGCAAGGATTCGCGTCCGGGTCACTTCGTCGAGGGGCAGGGTCCCCAGCGGCGGGAGGATGTGGTTGGAAAGGAGCCGCTCGTAGCCGTCGCGGGTGGTGGCGCGCAACTCCCGTTGGCTGAGCCACTGTTGGGACCATTCCCCCAGGGTGGGGAGGGGGGTTACGTCGGGCTCAGCGGCAGGAACGGCGTCCGAGATGGGC
>CALMKG010000573.1 GCA_937867175.1 uncultured Propionibacterium sp.
GCGTTGCCTCCACGTCAATGACACCACGCTCTACCCACCCTCGTGGAGACGGACGATGGGGAGTGGTCTCCTGCCAAGAGATTGTTGGAGCACCAACAAGGCGAAGTACGGCGGCGACCTCATCAACGTACTCGAAGTGGTCAACGAGATCACGGAGTTCGGGAGTTTCCGCGATGGTTCGTGCGGCTCTGCCGAACAGGAGTACCTGCGCCGAAGGGTTCGCGATGCGGATGCATGTCAGTGCTTGGTGTACATCGGCGGCGGCGCGAAAGAACGCGTCGAGGACAACCAGTGGTCGCGTGGACTCCGTGACCACACTCTGAAGGTCGTTCAGATCGGCGAACCGGAACGTGCGGTTGGCCGATGCCAGAGCCGATGCGATCGCTCCAAGCCTGAGATTTTCGTAGGCGTGATTGTAGGCAAGCGAATCTCCATCTCTCAGATCGACCAAGATGACGTCGGAGTGGCCTCTCACTTGAGTGCGCGCCCTACGAGACCGAAACGATCTCCAGGAGGCGATCGCGAATGAGGGTCCGATTGATCTCACAACGGACGTCAGCACCCGTTTCGAGATCTCCGGTCTGGGAGTTGTACCAGCGGGCTTGGCAATCGCCGGCGCACTGCCACTTAGCGAAGCAGTCCTTGCACTTACTGATCGCGTTCACATCGTGTAGGCGGAGCTTGGCGATCCGGTTTCCGTCTACGACGAAGGACCGCGACTCACGGTCGTAGCGCCCGTAGTAGGCATGTGGTGCCCGAAGGTCGTCGTCATACATGATCTCGTAGCAACTCGAGATGTGGCCATCAGAAGTGAGGGAGAAGTTCGGGTCCGTCACTCCACAGAAGGTTCGACGGACGTTCGGGAAGGTGCTCAGTGCGCCTGAGACGACGATCGTCTTTCCATATTCGTCGGCTATCGCTTGGGCCTGATAGTAATACCGCACAAAGTCGATGGGATCGGGTTCGCCGAATATGACGGAGCGCCCCCGGCCAGTCCCGAGTACCGGGCCGAAGTGGAATCTATCGAGTTCGAAGCTCTCGCACATGTATCGAGCGATCTCCGGCATCCGGGCGACTGTTGCTCGACTGATCGTTGCTTTGATCATGAGGTCAGGTACTCGACTCTGGAACTCTTGGATGACTTCGCGCACACGGGAGTACGACTTCCCGCCTCGGACGGTCGGCCGTTGGAGATCATGAACCGGTTCGGGGCCGTCATGTGAAACCTGGACGCTGTCGATGTTCGAGGCTATCCACTCGGCCTTCGACTTGCTGACCAACCCGTTGGTGACCATCGAGGCGTTGACGTGGATGCCGTCGCCGTAGGTCGTTGACGCATAGTCGCGGCCCCACTCCACCACGGTCTGGATCAGCTCTAGGTCAAGGGTGGGCTCACCACCGCCGTGGAAGTTCAGGTAAGCCGTATCACCACCCGCTTCGTGTGCGTTGTCGATCACGAATTTGGCCGCGTCCAGCGCCATCTGGCGGTTATAGAGATTCACTGGATAGTCGCCGGCATCGGCGTAGCAGTAGGTGCACCGTAGGTTACAGGCGGCTGTCACCATGTAGACGACGCCGACTGGCTTGAACGACTCATCCCAAGCGCCGCGGAGCGCACGTTCCGGCCTGTCGCTGGGGACGACCAAGCCGAGCGAGTTCAGGGTTGCGATGGTCTCTCGGCTCGGGAGCGTTCCGTCAACCCGCGCGGCCTCAAACTCACGAGCCATCTCTGGTGTGATGCGTGCAACCACACCGTCGAACGGCGCGTAGAGGATGGGAGAGTCCTGGTGGTCGACTATGTAGACTTCGTCGGCCAACTTGTAAGCCATGATGTGGAACGCCCGGGTGGTTGTTGCTCAGAAGACCTTGCACTCACCAACACACTGAGCGCACATCCGCGTCTCTTCGACCTCAGGGCACCCGATGTGGACGACCTCTAGGGTCTTCGCCCCCGCCAAGTCGATCTCGAAGTCGGGGAGGTCAAAGGTGAGTCGGTCCGTCTTGACGTCGGCCAGCAGGGTCTGGGTCATTGGGTGCTCCTCGTGTGCGCGTTGCAAGTCGTCGTGAGCAAGCCTACCCCGATGTGGTGTTACCTGCGCCACAGTTGACATAGATGTTACCTGCGCGTCACGGCGCGGCCTCCTGGCCCTTCGCCTCCCGTTTGCGGTCCTGCGGGGTCCTAGATGAGGGAAGTGTCGGCACGCTGATGTCTCGCGGCCACGCAGGAAGCTCAACCGCAAGAGTTCATGCGATGCCCTGCGCGGGAGGCAGGCTGTAGCGTCCCGAGGGCCATGATCACCCGCCCGGCCCCCTCCGATAGGCTCCGACCCAAACTGAGAGCACCCACCAAGGAGAGTCCCAGATGGCATACAAGGTCGTCCCGTTCAACGCCCAGATCCAAGCAGGCGAAGGCTCGGACCGCGCTGCGTCGCAGCTTGAGCAGCTCGTGAACCAGTACGAAGGAAGCGGGTGGGTGTTCCACGGACTTGAGACCATCGACACCGTGATCGTGACACCTGCGGTTCCGGGGAGCAACGGCTGCCTGGGTATCGGCGCCGTTCCTGGTTCGCCTGAGCACCGCACGAGCGTCCCCGCGTACGTGGCAGTGTTCCGCCAGCAGTGAGATCGCCACTTGGGTGGCTCTTGATCCTCTCCATCTGGATCTATCGGTGGGTCTCGGCGAGGATCAACTTCACCCGCAACTGCCTTTACGGGCAATCGTGCTCACGCCACGTTGAGGCAGTCGCGAGGAGCGGCGGCTTCGTCGCGGCGATGGCGGCGATGAAGCAACGCTTCCGCGCGTGCCGTCCCGGCTACACCTTCGAGTACGACGACGACGGTTGGTGGATCGCCTGCGTGGACGGCCAAGTTATCCCCTCCGCCGTTGCTTCCGAGGTGCTTTGGGCTGAGGCCAGAGCGTGTCGGGTGCCGGTGAACATGTCTACTGCGGACGAAGCCGCCGGCCGTCTGAAGCCCGGGGGGTAGCGGAGAGTGGCTGGGTATCGGCTTCGTCAGAGGGGTTTCCAGCCGTTGGCTTCGTTGCGGGCGGCCAGGAGAATCTATTGGGCCGAAGGGATGAACTGCTTAAGTCGATCACTCAGGTGAGACCATCCTGAGTCAGCGATACTCGGGACCAAATTCTCGGACCATGCCGCGATCGACCACTTCGTGGCCTGGTCATGAATGACCTCGGCGAACTCGGCGAACTTCGGGTCCTGAGCGACCAGCCCGCTGATCACAGAGACGATGCTGTCGATGTACGGAGTAATGTCGCCGCTCCAATCCACTTCCTGGACCTTCTCGACAACAGCCCCCGTCAGTTCACGCTGTTCCGGCGTTATTTCAACCATTGTGTTCCTATGTTCATGACAGATGGGGGTCAGGTGTCGAGATGACCTTCGCGCGCGGCCTGCTCCAGTGCCTCGATGAAGGCTGGAAGTTGCTCGATGAGGCCGTTGTTCATTGCAACCCCTGTTGGACCGAAGTAGGTCAGACTTGAGAACAGCATGGACTCGTCAAAATCAGATCGAGAGAAAATCGTATTCCGGATCGATTCAAGGTCGTACTTGCGAAGGTCCGGGAACTGAGCCGCGTAGGCGTCGGCTTGGGCGCCGACCATCATGTAGAGCCGCTCAAGGGCCACATGCACCGCCCCTCGCCCAGCCCGCTCGATCGCCTGTTGGGCGAGCGGGAAGAGCTCCGGCGGCGTTTCGGCCAGATGATGCTGCTTGCTGATCGGGTCCGTTGACCAGTCGGGAAGCAGGTTCCCCTTCGGCCCCTTGGCCGCCTTGCTCCCGAACAGGCCCATCTGCTGTCTCCTTGCTGGGTGAACTTGATCGGTATCCTACTACGCTCTCTCAGATGCAAGTGCGAGGTTGCAGCCTCGCGTGAGTCAGGAACCGTGTCACGCAACTTCGGCCGCGCCAGTTGCTCGCCGTTGCCCGAATCTCCCACGCTCACGTCCTCGTTGGAGACGAACCACCTTGAATCAATCCGCTCGCTGGAACGTGACGAACAGGCCGCTGTAGGTTTGAGCGTTCGTCCCCGGGACGATGGAGTGCAGGGTCCAGCCGTCGGTCGCCGCTGCGTTGACGACCGAGTCAACGTTTGCGCACTCCAGCACGGCATTGGACGAGGATGAGATCCACTGTTCCACCCAGAGTGTCTTGTACCTCACGGGGTCAGGGTAGTGCCGCCGCACCCGCTGGAGGCCTTGCACGGTAGCGTTCGGTGTGGTTCTCGGGGACGCCACGTCGTGAGGGATGCACATGCCGA
>CALMKG010000574.1 GCA_937867175.1 uncultured Propionibacterium sp.
AGCATCGCCCGCGTCATGGGACCGACGCCACCAGGGTTGGGGGTGACCAGCGAGGCCACCTCCCAAACGTCCGGGGCAAGGTCGCCGACCGGCTTGCCGTCCACCCTGGTGACACCGACGTCGATGCAGACCGCGCCGGGCTTGACCATGTCCGCGTTGATCAGGTGGGCGCGTCCCACGGCGGCAACCACGATGTCGGCACGCCGGACATGTGCGGCGAGGTCGCGCGTCCCGGTATGGCACAGCGTGACGGTGGCGTTGATCGACTTGCGGTTGAGTAGCACACCCAGCGGGCGGCCGACTGTGGTGCCGCGCCCGATGATGCAGACCTCGGCGCCGGCGATCGGCACGTCGTAGCGGCGTAGTAGCTCGACGATCCCTCTCGGCGTGCATGGCAGCGGCGCGGGTTCGCCCAACAGCAGCCGGCCAAGGTTCGCCGGCGCGAGCCCGTCAGCGTCCTTCGCCGGATCGACCAATCCCAACGCCCAGTTGTCGTCCAGATGCTGCGGCAGCGGCAGCTGGACGATGTAGCCGGTGCACCGTGGATCGGCGTTCAAGTGCTCGATGGCTTCGGCGACCTGGGCCGCGGACGCGTCCGCGGGCAGCTCGACCCGGATCGATTCGATCTCGACCTGGGCGCAGTCGCGATGCTTGCCTGCGACGTAGAGCTGGCTACCGGGGTCGTCCCCAACCAGGACGGTGCCCAACCCGGGCACGACCCCGCGCTCTCGAAGCGCCGCCACCCGCACCGCCAGTTCTTCCTTGACTTGGGCGGCCACCTGTTTGCCGTCCATGCGTTGCGCAGCCATTGTTCGCCCCTTTGCCCGGAACTCAGTGGAAGAAGTGCCTGGTGCCGGTGAAATACATGGTGACTCCGGCGGCTTGGCAGGCCTCGACGGTCTGCGCGTCCCGCAACGAACCACCCGGCTGCACGATGGCCTTCACCCCGGCGTCCAGCAGGATCTGCGGCCCGTCGGCGAACGGGAAGAACGCATCCGAGGCCGCCACCGAGCCTTTGGCGCGGTCCCCAGCGCGTTCCACCGCCAGTCGGCACGAGTCGACGCGGTTGACCTGACCCATGCCGACGCCAACCGATGCCCCAGCCACGGCCAGCAGGATGGCGTTCGACTTGACCGACCGGCAGGCCCGCCAGGCGAAGGCCAGGTCGGCCAGTGTGTCCTCGTCGGCGGCCTCGCCGCTCACCAGTTGCCAGTTCGCCGGGTCGTCGCCAGGGGCATCGATGCGGTCGGGTGCTTGCAGGAGCGCGCCACCGGAGATAGTGGTGAGCTGGACGCTGCGGTGGGCGAATGGGCCCGTCTTGAGGACGCGGATGTTCTTCTTACCGCTGAGCACCTCGAATGCGCCCTCTTGGAAATCGGGAGCGATGATCACCTCGGTGAAAACCTCGGCCACCTGTTGGGCCATCTCCACGCTGACCGGGCGATTTGTGGCGATCACACCGCCGAACGCTGACACCGGGTCGCAGGCATGCGCCTTGCGGTGCGCCTCGGCGATGTCGGCGCCGACCGCGATGCCGCAGGGGTTGGCGTGCTTGATGATCGCCACTGCCGGCTCGGTGAAGTCATAGGCGGCGCGGTAGGCGGCGTCGGAGTCGGTGTAGTTGTTGTAGCTCATCTCCTTGCCGTGCAGCTGGACGGCTTGAGTGATGCCGTCCGGGCCTTCGGCAGATTCGTACAGGGCTGCCGGCTGGTGTGAGTTCTCGCCGTAGCGCAGCGTGCCGCGCTTGGCCCAAGTGCCGCCGATCCAAACAGGGAACCCGTCACCACCGGAGCTGTCGACCAGGACGCTGCCCATCCAGCTGGCCACCGCCACGTCATAGGACGCAGTGTGCGCGAATGCCTGCGCCGCCAACCGCTGCCTGGTCTCGAGGTCGGTGCCGCCGTCCGCCAGCGCCTTGGTGAGCTGGCCGTACTGGCCGGGTGAGGTGAGCACGGCCACACTCGGATGATTCTTGGCCGCCGCACGCACCATCGCCGGCCCACCGATGTCGATCTGCTCGACGCATTCGTCGGGGGTCGCCCCGGAGGCCACCGTCTGGGTGAAGGGGTAGAGGTTGACCACCACCAGGTCGAACGGTGCGATCTCGAGTTCGTCCAACTGGGCACGGTGGGATTCAAGACGCCGATCGGCGAGAATGCCGGCATGCACTCGCGGGTGCAGGGTCTTCACCCGACCGTCGAGGCATTCGGGGAACCCGGTCAGCTGCTCGACCGGGACAACCGGTACGCCTGCCTCGGCCAGCCGGGCTGCCGTCGAACCGGTGGAGACTATCTCAACCCCGGCATCTACCAGCCGCCTGCCCAGCTCGACCAGCCCGGTCTTGTCGTAAACCGAGACCAGCGCTCGTTTGATGGGATGCAGCTCAGACATTGCTCTCCTTCGCCAGTTCGTTGACCACTTGGACGAGCAGTTCGCGCTCGACCACCTTGATGCGTTCGTGCAGGGTTGCCTCGGTATCGTCGGGCAGGACGTCGACGGCACGCTGCGCGAGGATGTGTCCGGTGTCCACGCCTTCGTCCACCATGAAGATGGTGGTGCCGCTGACCTTGACCCCGGCGGCGAGGGCGTCCCGGACGCCGTGCATGCCGGGGAAGCTGGGCAGCAGCGCCGGGTGGCTGTTGATGAAACGCCCACCGAACCGGGCGAGGAAGGCCGGCCCGACCAACTTCATGAAGCCGGCGCTGACGATCAGGTCTGGGCGGCACTGCGCCACCGCCGCAGTCAGTCTGCGGTCCCATTCCGCGCGGTCGGCGAGCATGGGGACGACGAAGCTGGGCACGCCAGCTCTTTCGGCTCGTTCCAGCCCGAACGCGTCGGCACGCTCCGAGCCCACCGCCACCACCTGGAAACCAGCCCCGGGTTCGGCGCCGGATTCCAGCAGGGATTGCAGCAGGGTTCCGGTTCCCGAGACCAGCACGACCACACGACAGACCACGGCGGTAGCCTACTCGTCGACTGTCGTCTGCCGCGCAGTCACGACAGTGGTGGGAACGTCGGTCTCAGGGTCGCCGGCTGCCCGCCGGGAGCTGACCACCGTGGTATGGACAGCTGCCTCATCAATCGGCTGGCCGGCCGATCGCTGGTCGCCACGGAGCCCTCGCCAGCCCAGGATCGCGCCGGTGACCATGCCTGCCAGCCCCATCGATGTGGAGGCCATGATCGCCAACGCCTGCCTGCGCGCTCCGAGATCAACCAGCCGGACGCTGCCAAGGTCGCCTCCCGCGAGCAACTGCAGCAGCAGGAACGCAAGTCCGCCGACGATGCCGGCCAGTGCACCGAGCAGGGCTGCCAGGTCGACCCGCAGCCGCTGACCGCGCGCTGCTGCGTCTCGCTGCAGCCACCTGACCATCACGTAGGCGGCCGCGATCCCGGCGAGCGCGGGCCAGACCAGCCAGATGAGGCTGGCCTGTGGCATCGGCCCTGCTGGCGGCACCGCCCCGAAGATCGGGATCGCGGGCAGCATGCCGACTTGGCTCCGGGCGGGTGAGATCACGGTGCCGAGCCCCAACTGGACACCGGCACCGGTGGCCCACGCACCGCACCACAGGACGAAGTTGGGCAACCAGGCCAACTGGCCGAGCAGCAGCATGACACCACCCAGGCCACCCGGCTGCAGGGCATCGTGGATCATGGTGATGCGATTGTTGCCGGCGACCAGCGCGGCGACGAAGACGGCTGCGCCGCCGACCACCAGCAC
Organism: uncultured Propionibacterium sp.; assembly: GCA_937867175.1. Classification (GTDB taxonomy): domain Bacteria; phylum Actinomycetota; class Actinomycetes; order Propionibacteriales; family Propionibacteriaceae; genus Brooklawnia. The sequence goes on from CALMKG010000574.1 coordinate 3,719, forward strand.
GGCCAGCCCGGCCGACACGGCCAGCCCGGCCCCCTTGACCCAACTGGGCATCTCCGGCCGCCAGCCCAGGGCGCGAGCGCTGGCGACCAGACCAAGGCCGAAGACCAGCACAACCGCGGTGAGGAGGGACGCCTGCCCCGCCCGGTCGCCCTCCGTCCACCCGCGGCCAACACCGATGAGGATGATGTAGGTCAACCCGAAGGCCAACCCCATCCGGGCGACCCTGATGCCCACCTGCCCGTTGGCTGGTGGCTGCGAATGGAGGACGGCCTGCTGGCAGGCACCCAAGCCGATGGCGATGATCAACAGAGTCAGGCCGAGCGGCATGATCGACAGCTGCGCGCCCGGCAGGCCCACCGAGATTCCGTGCGCCAGCAACCAGCCCTGCGTGCCCAGTTGCAGCACGGAGGAGGCCTTGATCTGAGGCACCGAGATCCACCCGAGGACGCAGAACCCGGTCACCAGGATCCAACCGGCAGCGGCTGTGACCACCGCGGCCAGTACCGTCATCAGCGGCCAGGGAAGCCGCCACGGTGTTGCGGCCGGTGCCACCGCCTCTAACTGCCGAACGCGGACGCTCGGCTCATTACGGCTCCGCCTACCCAGCCTCATTTTCCTCGCAGGATCCGGCGCATCAATTCGGCGGTCTCGCTCGGGGTGCGCCCGACAGTCACCCCAACCGCCTCGAAGGCTGCCTTCTTGGCCTGTGCTGTGCCTGAGGAGCCGGAGACGATCGCGCCCGCGTGCCCCATGGTGCGCCCCTCGGGCGCGGTGAAGCCGGCCACGTAGGCGACCACCGGCTTGGTCACATTGTCGGCGATGTACTCGGCAGCCCGCTCCTCCGCATCACCCCCGATCTCTCCGATCAACGCGATGGCCTGGGTCTCGGGGTCGGCCTCGAATGCCTTCAGCGCGTCGATGTGTGTGGTACCCACGATCGGGTCGCCGCCGATGCCGATAGCGGTCGAGAAGCCGATGTCGCGCAATTCGTACATCATCTGGTAGGTGAGGGTGCCGGACTTGCTGACCAACCCGATCGGGCCGGCGCCGGTGATGTCGGCCGGGATGATACCGGCATTCGACTTGCCGGGCGAAATGATGCCGGGACAGTTCGGTCCGATCAGTCTGACCCCGGCATCCACAGCATGGTTGACGAAACGCGCGGTGTCTTGGACCGGCACACCTTCGGTGATGCAGACGACCAGGTCGAGGCCGGCCTCGATCGCCTCGTCGACGGCGCCGCCGGTGAACCTCGGCGGGACGAAGACCACCGAGGTATTGGCACCCGTTGACTCGATAGCCTCACTGATCGTGTTGAAGACCGGTAGTTGGGTGCCGTCGAAGTCGACCGAGCCTCCCCCCTTGCCGGGAGTGACACCTGCCACGATCTTGCTGCCGCAGGCGAGCATGCGGGCGGTGTGCTTGCGTCCCTCGCTGCCGGTCATGCCTTGGACGATGATGCGGGACTCAGCACCCAACCAAATCGCCATCTCAGGCCTCCCTTTCGCTCGCAGCGGCATCGACGGCGAGTTCGGCGGCCAGTCGGGCACCATCGTCCATGGTCTTGGCCAACCTGACCTGTGGGTGGTTCAGCTCGGTCAGGATGGCGCGTCCCTCCTCGACTGCGTTGCCGTCCAGTCGGACGACGATCGGCCGGGTGGCCTGCTCACCCAGCATCTCCAAGGCCTGCTTGATGCCGTTGGCCACCTCGTCGCAGGCGGTGATGCCGCCGAAGACATTGACGAAGACCGACCGCACCTGCGGGTCGGACAGGATGATCCCCAAGCCCTCGGCCATCACGTGGGCCGAGGCGCCACCGCCGATGTCGAGGAAATTCGCCGGTGACGGGGAGCCGGGTAGGTCTGCACCGGCGGCAGCCACCACGTCCAAGGTGCTCATCACCAAGCCTGCGCCGTTGCCGATGATGCCGACGACACCGTCGAGCTTGACGTAGTTGAGGTCACGTTCCGCAGCAGCCAACTCCAGCGGGTCAGTGGTCGAAGTATCGGCCAGCGCCGCGTGGTCAGGATGCCGAAAGCCTGCGTTGGCGTCCAGGCTGACCTTGCCGTCGGCTGCAATGAAGCGTCCATCACCGGTCTTGACCAGCGGGTTCACCTCGACCAAGGTGGCGTCCTCGGCGACGAACACCTCCCCCAACCTGACCAGCACATCGGCGACCTTCGCACGGTCCTCGGTGCGGAAGCCAGCTGCAGCGACCACCTCGGCGGCCTTCGCGGCGTCCAACCCGGTCCGCGGATCGACCGGCACGCGGGCCAGTGCGTCAGGATGTTCGGCGGCCAGTGTCTCGATGTCCATGCCGCCCTGCACCGAGCACATCGCGAGCCAGGTCCGCTCGGCCCGGTCGACCAGCAGCGAGAAGTAGTATTCTTCGGCGATGTCGATACCTTCGGCGACCATGACCGCTCGGACGGTGTGACCCTTGATGTCCATACCGAGGATCTTCTCCGCGGCCTCACGGGCCGCTTCGGGCGACTTCACGACCTTCACCCCGCCCGCCTTGCCGCGGCCACCGGTCTTGACTTGCGCCTTGACCACCGTCACTGGTGTGCCCAGCCGCTTCGCCGCGTCGGCCGCCTCATCAGGGGTCGTGGCCACGATACCTC
>CALMKG010000575.1 GCA_937867175.1 uncultured Propionibacterium sp.
GTCGGCTCGTGCGGGCGGCCCAGTTGCTGCACCACCTGCCTGCAATCGCTGGAGCCGGTCCCCGGGAAAGCCGGCCGCGCACTGCACGGCGTCGGCATGGGCGCGTGCGGACGTCCGCTGTGCTGCCTTGGATTCGCCGGCTCCCGGGAGGGCACGAATGGCCATGCCTGAGCTGCTCAACCGACCACTGCGACGCCATCTCGGCCTGACGGTCGTGTTGGTGGTGCTGCTGGCAGGCTGCGTCCCTGGGCTCGGCAGTCGGGGTGGGCAGACTCCGGAATCCCCGTCCGGCGAGGTGGCCTTCGTCCTGCCCATCCCCGCTCAGACCTACTCTGCACCGCAGCCACCCGATCGTCCTGCCGTCGAAGTACCGGACGTCTCGCCACCCGGGTTCGTCGATCCGCCCAAGGGGTCCGGCTACGCCCGCTACCTGGACCAGGAATTGCACTGGAGCAACTGCGACCAGTCGCGCTGCGCCACGTTCCGGGCACCTCTGGACTGGCGTGATCCTGACGGGCAGGCCATCACCATCGCGATGCGAATGAAGCCCGCCACCGTGCCGGAACGCCAAGGAGTGCTCTTCATCAATCCGGGCGGTCCGGGCGCCTCCGCGCAGGACTTCGTCGCCAACTTCCAGGCGACCGGGCTGGAGGGGTTCGACATCATCGGTCTCGACTCCCGCGGCTCGGGTGAGTCGACGCCGGTCGTTTGTGGCACCGGGGAGCAGACCGACGCCTACTACGAGGTGGACGCCACACCCGACGACGAGGCCGAGCGCGCCGCGTTGCTGAAGGCGCAGGCGGACTTCAACGACCAGTGCCGGGCCAACTCCGGGCCGCTGCTCGACCACATCTCGACGATCGAGGCCATCTACGACTACGACCTCGCGCGCCACCTGCTCGGCGAGCCGCAACTGAACTTCTACGGGGTCAGCTACGGCACATTTCTTGGTGCGGTCTACGCCGAGCTCTACCCGCAGAATGTCGGACGCATGGTGCTGGACTCGGCGGTGAACCTGACACCCAGCACCGAGGTCATCCAGGCTCAGGGCTTCGACACCAGCATGCGCAACTTCACGTCCTGGTGCGCGCAGAACCCTGCGCAATGCCGGTTGGGCACCACCGAACAGGCGGTGATCGACAAGGTGACGGGGTTCATCAAAGGGCTGGACGCCGCTCCGCTGCCCACCAGCGACCCGAACCGGCCGCTGACCCAGTCGCTGGCCGTGAGCGGTTTGGTGCTGTACTTCTACTTCGGCGCAGAGATGTATTCGTCCCTGGCTGAGCTGCTGCAACACACCATGACCTCGGGGGATGGTACCTACCTGCTGGCGGCCGCCGACCTGCTCAACGACCGGAACTCCGATGGCAGCTATGGCGACCTGACCTATGCGTTCCCGGCGATCCGCTGTGCTGATGAGACCGATGACGGCGTCCAGGACGCGTTCGCGGTCTGGCAGGGGCGCGACTCCGAGATGGCCCCCATCTTCGGCCCGCTCTTCGGCCCCGACCTGGTATGTGCGCTTTGGACAGCCGAACCGGCCACACAGATCGATTTCACCGGCGCTGGGGCACCGCCGCTGCTGGTCATCCAGAACACCGGCGACTCGGCCACCCCGTACCGCAACGCTGAGATCATGGCCGCCGAGTTGGCATCCGCGGTGCTGGTGGTGCGGGAAGCCCCCGGGCATGGTGCCTTCGCGGCCGGTAGCGCCTGCATGGACGCCATAGTCATCGACTACTTCACCACGGGCGCCTTGCCGCCCGAACAGACCCGGTGCACAGACGGCTGACCGCCGAAAGGCTCGGCCGGTGGACGGCGACATCACGCTCGGTACGCAGGGGAAGCCGGCCTAGGGAAGATGCCCGGTGAATTGGGTCGCCCCTGGGCATGCGATCGTGACGGCGGGGGTGTCCGCGCTGTTTCGCGCGAACGCGCGATGTCGGTATAGTTTGCGTGGTTGACCGGAGTCGGTCGACGCGCCACCTTAGCTCAGTCGGTAGAGCGACGCTCTCGTAAAGCGTAGGTCTGGGGTTCGATTCCCCAAGGTGGCTCCACTGTTCAGGCTAGTCAAATGGATTTGATCAAGTTTGGTTAGCCGTGCCCATCTCCTCAAGTCCGTGAAGAGTCCGCCAGAATCCTCGATCGCTGTGTCGCAAGCTTCACGGCGACATCGTCCAGGTCCTCGTCGAAGAGGTCCGCGTACACGTCCAGGGTGGTGCTTGGTTTGGTCAGCGCATCGCCCAGGACGGTGGGCCCGTCACCCGATGCTCACCGGGAGAATCGACGAACTGGTCGTCGAAGGTTTCGGCCCAGCCGCCACCGACGACTCACTAGGCATAACCCTCGCCGAGTTGTTCACCGTGATGCCGCTGGCATCCCCGGTCGGCTTCGCTGGCGAAGACCCCACCGAGCCGCAGGCGCTGATCATCCGGCGGCCCGTGTGAGGCAGGCCGCCAAGCCGGGCCCCCGCGTGAGCGCGTCCAACCTCGCTCGCTACATTGGGCGAGTGTTTGATTGCGTGGTTGTCGGAGCAGGATTCGCGGGTTTGGCTGCGGCCGTCGAACTGAGCGGTCGGGGTAAGGACGTCGTTGTCCTTGAGGCACGCGATCGGATCGGTGGGCGCGTCGCTACTTATGAACACGAAGGGACCATGATCGAGGTCGGCGGCCAGTGGATCAGCCCCGGCCACGATTCGATGCACGAACTGGTCGAGGCTGCCGGAGTGGAGCTGATCGGCCCGCAAGAGGGTGCCCTGCTGATCCGCTCGCAGGGCGGGGTCTATCGCAGCAGTGCTGCCCCCGACCGCAGCCACGCGTTGACGCCGTTCGAGATGGCCGACCTCGGCCAGGGGATGCTGCGCTTCCGTCGGTTGGCGCAACGGGTCGAGTCTGATCGCTCTTGGGCGGCGGCCAACGCGTCCTGGCTCGGTCAACCGCTCGGCCGTTGGGTGAAGGCCAACCTGCGGACGCCTGCGGCTCAGCAGGACTTCTCCGCGGTGCTGGCCAGCGTCTCGGACGGGATGGCCGGCGATGTCTCGTTGGGGCGGGCGCTGACGACGACCGTGCAGGGCACCGACCTGGAGTCGTTGTTCGCGGTGAGCGGTGGGCTCAAGTTGCGCCGAGTCATGGGAGGCATGCATCAGTTGGTCGACCATTTGGCCGCCAAGCTCGACGACCGTGTGAAGCTGGGCCAGATCGTCACCCGCATCGACCACGGTCCCGATGGGGTGACGGTGTGCACCGAGGCGGCCGATGGCACCTCGTCCGGTAGCTATCGGGCACGACGCGTCCTGGTGACGTTGCCACCCTGGCTGGCGCTGCGGCTCGAGTACAACCCGCCGCTGCCCTCCTGGCGCGAAGAGGTCCTGCACCGCAATACTGCCGGCCACGTCATCAAGGCGTTTGTGCTCTACCCGACCCCTTGGTGGCGCGAGCAGGGCTTGAGCGGCCAGATGAGTGCGGACGAGGGGTCGGTGCGAGTCACCTTCGACATCTCGGAGCAGAGCGGTCCCGGGATCATGATGGGCTTCTTCGAGGGAGCCGAGGCCGCCTCGATGTCCAAGCGCAGCCGCACCATCCGTGAGCTCGCCTTCATCGATTCGTTGGCTGCGGTCTTCGGTGAAGAGGTCCGCCAACCACACGACTACCTGGACTACGACTGGGCTGCCGACAAGTACACCCGTGGCTGCCACACGCCCCACTTCGCGCCCGGCGTGTGGAGCGTCAACGGGCAACTGCTCGCCGAACCCGTAGATGCCATCCACTTCGCGGGCTCGGAGTATGTCGGTAAGAACAACGGCTACCTGGAGGGCGCGGTCCGCTCCGGCCGCGAAGAAGCCAAGGTGATCTGGCGCGAGCTGGGCTGAACCTCGGTCGCTGGGCTCACGACAGAACAGCTCCGGCCAAGCGAGTAGTCGCTGGCCGGAGCTGTTCCTCAGAAGCCCGAATCCGGGGTGACGGACCGCGCTACGTGCGGGCGGGTGCCGATCAGATCGCCGATTCGCCGTGCTCCCCGGTGCGGATGCGGACCACGTCATCGACCGGCTGGATCCAGACCTTGCCATCCCCGATGCTGCCGCTGCGGCCCGCGGCGCAGATCGTTTGCACGATGGTCTCCGCGTCTGCGTCCTTGGCGAGGATGTCGAGCCTGATCTTGGTGATGAACGAGATGGTGAACTCCTCGCCGCGGTAGACCTCGGTATGCCCGCGTTGGTGGGCGTAGCCTGTCACCTCGGTCACCGTCATGCCGCTGATGCCTTGCCGGGCCAATGCGATCTGGACGTCGTCGACCGCGTCTTCGCGCAGTACTGCGGTGATGAGCTTCATGCCGGTACCTCCGTGTTCTCGTCCTTGCTCGCATCGTTTGGCAACCACAGCGTCTTGCCGACGTTGTAGGAGGAGTACTGCGCCTTGGACAGGTCATACCCGGTTTCGGCGTGCTCGCCGACGTCGATGCCTTGGGCTTCTGCGGCCATCGGGATGCGCAGCCCCATCGTCCGGTTCAGCAGTTGCGCGAGGAGCCAAGTCACGAGGAAGGAGTAGACCAGCACCGCACCGGCGCCGAGCGCTTGGCGTCCCAGCTGGGCGAGTCCACCGCCGGCGAGGAGCCCGGCGGTGTCTGGGCTGCCGGTCAGCGAGACGTCGGCGAACAGTCCGATCGAGAGCGTCCCGATCAGTCCGCCCACCAGGTGGACCCCGACCACGTCGAGCGAATCGTCATAGCCGAACCGGTACTTCAGCGACAGCGCCATCGAGCAGCCGACGCCGGCCAGGGCGCCGATCGCGATCGCGCCGAGCGGGGTCACCACCGCCGCTGCCGGGGTGATCGCCACCAGCCCCGCCACAACTCCGGACGCGGCACCCAACGAAGTGGCATGGCCGTCCCGGAGGCGTTCGGTGACCAGCCAGGCGAGCATCGCGGCGGCCGGAGCAGCCAAGGTGTTGACCCAGGCAAGCCCTGCGAGTTCGTTGGCACCCAGAGCGGAGCCCGCGTTGAAGCCGAACCAGCCGAACCACAGCAACCCGGCCCCCAGCATCACCAAGGTGAGGTTGTGCGGACGCATCGGCACCTTGCCGAAGCCGACCCGCGGCCCCAGCACGATCGCCAGCGCCAGCGCCGCCGCGCCGGCGTTGATGTGGATCGCGGTGCCGCCCGCGAAGTCGAAGGCCTTGATGGTGTTCGCGATGAAGCCACCCCGTTCGGCCACCGCACCGTCGAAGGCGAAGACCCAGTGGGCAGCCGGGAAGTAGACCAAGGACGCCCAGGCCACGACAAAGACGCACCAGGCACTGAACTTCATGCGCGCGTCGACCGCACCTGAGATCAGGGCTACCGCGATGATCGCGAAGGCGGCCTGGAAGCCGACGAAGACGATCGCCGGTACGGTACCCACCTCGGCGCCCAGCACGTTTGCCAGCCCGAAGAACTGGGTGGGGTCGCCCAGCAGCCCGCCTATTGAGTTGCCGAATGCCATCGAGAAGCCGTAGGTGACCCACAGCACCCCCACGATGCCGATCGTGACGAACGACATCATCATCATGTTGAGCACGCTCTTGGTGCGTACCATGCCGCCATAGAAGAAGGCCAGCGCCGGGGTCATCAACAGAACCAGGGCGGCACTGATCAGCACCCAGGCGGTGTCGCCAGTGTTTATCTCGTGCAGTGTCATGTCAAGAATCCTGCATGGACGCCGTTGCGCGGGCGTTGTGGCCAGGTTACGGCGGTGTTAGTGATCTCGTTCTGCGATTACGGGCCTGTTTCAGCTGGCCCCTGACCTCGCATCACCGGTCAGCAGGCCGGTGGGGCAATTCCGGTGGCCAACCGGCGGGTGGCGTTGGTGAGCTCGGTGATGGCGCCCTGTCCGACGGCGGGATCGGTGAACTGCCCAGAGACGGCCATCGCGATGCCGATCTGGGTGGAGTCGGCCAATCTCATGATCCCGAACTGCCGCACCAGGGTGTCGCCGTTGCCCATGGTGCCCCAGTCTCCCTTGGCGTACGTCAGCGGGATGGTCTGCAGACCCCAGGGGTCGTCGGCCGGATCGTTCAGTTTCGACAGTACCGGGTGCACAGCCACGTAGTCGCACAGCATTGCACCGGCCACTCGGGCTTGCGATTCCAGCGTCCACTCGGTGTCGAGGTAGGGGGCCTCGCGGTTCGCGGTCGAGGTGGCCGGGACGCTGGTGCGCCAGTCGCCGTAGCTGCGCAGCGCTTCCTGGGTCTTCTTCGCAGCCTCCTCAGGAGTACCGAGGAAGGCCCACAGCGCATCGTCCGCCGCGCGGGAGTTGTCGGCGAGTGCCCTGTTGAACAGGTAGTCCGGGTCGGATGGCTGCTTGCTGTCGCCGAGCACGGCCAGGCCCAGCGCCACGTCGATGGTGCCGAATGCGGGCCCGCTGCTCAGTGACCCGCCATGCCAGGCCTGTTGGGTCACGCGAGCCCGCGGGGCGGCTTGGCTGAGGGTGATGCCGACCAGCACCCCGTACTTCTGCTCGATCCGCGCGATCTCCGCATCCAACTCCGCCAGTTGGGGAGCCGGCGACAGTGGCGCCGGCGAGGCGATAGGGGTGGGTAGGCCGCCGCCCCGGGGGCTCGCAGAGCTGGTGGGTGCGGGCGGGCTGCCGGTGTTCGGGCGGGTGGCCCCGAACGCAATGGAGATGACCAGGACGATCAGGATGCTCAAGATCAACAGCCCGAGCGGAGCCTGCCACCACCAGCCGAGCCGATCACGCAGTCCTGCCGAGCCGCTCGGACGAGTAGCCTTGGACGCGCCGTTGGACGACGGACGGGTCTTGCTCATGATGAACCTCCTCGTCGACCGGTGCAGGTGGTGGCGATTGCGCGTGATTGCTGCCTAACAGTATGGTGGCGGGGCGCTAACCCGCACGACGAGGGTGGTTGATAGCTGATGTTCTGCGCACGCTGCTGGGCGCCGGTCGGAGCCCATGACCGTAACTGCGGTGAATGCGGAGCAGACCTGTTGTTGCCCGGCTCGGTGCGCCTCACCGATCCGCGGCGTCTCACCGCATCGTCGGCACCCGCCCAACCTGCTGCGGCCACCCCCGTGACGTCCGCAGGCCCGGTGGTGCATCCCGTCGTGGATGCTGCACCTGCCGAAACCGCGGCAGCGGACGGCAAGCC
>CALMKG010000576.1 GCA_937867175.1 uncultured Propionibacterium sp.
AGGCCGCGCGGGAACGGTGTCTCGCGGCGGCGGAGGCCCACTCGACCCGTTCGCCCTCACTGGGGAGTGCGGAGAAGATGAGGGGAGTGTCACTCGGCTTGAGCCCTGCGCGTGCGGAGAAAGGCTTGACCGGGGCAGGAGGAGTTGCCGCCGGCCGATGGGCAGTTGATGGGCTTGGCGCGGGCGACCGCGTGGTCCGCGGGCCCAGCTTGACAGCAGGCGTCTTCAACCCGAATGCCTTCCCGAACTCATCCAGAAGCGGCCTGAGCACCGCGACCTCGGACTCGTCCTTGAAGTTCCCCGTTCCATCAGCGACGCGGGCGGCGTGGCGGGCGTACTTGCGGTGGCCGCGGTCGAAGAGCGATGCATCGGCGTCGACTTCGAGGTCGCCATCCTTCGTCAGGACGCCGACGAGCAGGCGCTTGGCGAGGCGGTGAGCGAGGAGGCGAATCCGCAGCTTGATCGTGATGTCGTGGGTGAGAAGACACATCTCGTAGGTGCCCGCGAAGCGCTCGAAGAGCTGCAGGAACAGGTCGTCAGCGTACGGGTTGGTGTCATCGCCGAGGTCCGTGCGCACGAGCCCGACGCGCCTCGCGCTCTCCAGGAAGGTGAGTGCGGCGCCTGCCTTCTTGATCGCCTCAGCGCGCTCCTCCGACTCCCCGGAGGGATCGATCTGGCTCTGTTTTGTCAGCTCGCCGACCACCTTGGTCGGCACCACGACCGGGTTGCTGTTGGCGAGGATTGCCTTCTGTCCCCGCTCGAAGAGTCGCTTCAACCCACCGGCGCGGCGCGGGTTCGTGTCCATGAAGACGTTTGTGTCGATGAACAGCCTCCGGTTGGGTTGGAGGAACTCGACGGGATCGAGCAAGACGGCTGGTGAACTCACAGGTCTCCCTCGAACGTGATGTTGCTGCGGAACTCCTCCAGCGCCGCGGCGGCTTCTTGGTGCTCCGCCTGGCGCTCACGTTGGTACTTTGCGATCGCCCGCACGGGAATGCGGCGATGGCTGCCAACGCGAACGTGCTCTACGGTGCCCGCATCGACCAGCTTCATGAGGGTGGGTCGAGACATGCCCAGCATCGAGGCAGCCTCCGTGCTGGTGAACAGGTCCTTGACCGGGAGCACGACCGCTCCTGTGGAGTGTTCCGCCTCCAGGAGTTCGAGAACCTTCTCCGCACTCCTGCGCGTCAGGTTGAGCGTGATGGTAACGTCACCTGGTGAGGCTTCGAGAGCGTCGCGGAGCGCCTGAATTTCATCTGGCAGGATTCCGGACATCTTCACTCCAACTGAAACGAACGGATGGCAACTGAAATAACTGTAACCATCTGACGCGAGTGAAGTCAAGTATGGGAGTGAGTCCTGGCCCAGACTGTTCCGCGGTGGACACCGAACTGCTTCGCCAGAACGGTCACGCTGACCCCATCGGCACGGGCTGTTCGCATAGCGTCCACTTCGTCCTCAGTTGGCCGTGTTCGAGCGCGTCTCCTTGGCTCTGCCGACGCCGCGATGAGCGGGTCGTCGGGCTCACTCAAGGGCTCGACGGTAACCCCAGACCTCTGATTCCACGCGGAAACGAGCTTCTGAACCCGTGGTCGCCTGTTCCCGCAACGCTCCATTGCGTCCACCAGATGGATCGATTGTGTCACCGCTCCTCGGCAGGCATCTGCTCGCGTGGCCCCAGTTGTGCCTCCAACGCGGCGGCGACGGCCTCGAACTCGGCCAGCGCAGCGGTGAGGTCCTCGACGATCTCGCGGGCGATGACGTCCGGGGAGGGAAGGTTGTCCATCCCGTTCAGGGAGTCGTCCCGCAGCCAGGTGATGTCGAGGTTGTTCTTGTCCCGCGCGACGAGCTCCTCGTAGGGGAAGGCCCGCCAGCGTTCGGACTCCTGCCGCTCACTGTGGGGCTTGCCGGGCTGGTACGACTCGACGAACTCGTCCAGGTGGGCGCGGCGCAGCGGGTTCTGCTTCAGCGTGAAGTGCTGGTTGGTGCGCAGGTCGTAGATCCACAGCTTCTGCGTCCACGGGTGCCCGGGGCGGGCGGGCTTCTTGTCGAAGAACAACACGTTGGCCTTCACGCCCTGGGCGTAGAACAGCCCGGTGGGCAGGCGCAGCATGGTGTGCAGGTCGAAGTCCGTGAGCAGCTTCCTGCGGATCACCTCCCCGGCCCCGCCCTCGAACAGCACGTTGTCCGGCAGCACCACGGCGGCCCTGCCGTTGATGTCCAGGATCGTCATGATGTGCTGCACGAAGTTCAGTTGCTTGTTCGCGGTGGTGGCCACGAAGTCCTGCCGCTCGATCTCCCGCTCCTCACGGACCTCCCGCCCGTCCGGCGCGACCATGGTCAGGGAGGACTTCCGCCCGAACGGTGGGTTGGTCAGCACCACCGACCACCGCCGTCCCGGGTCAGCCGTCAACGAGTCGCGCACCTCGATGAGCGGGTCGCCCTTGGGGGATCCCACCCCGTGCAGGAGGAGGTTCATCGACCCGAGGCGGGCGGTGCCGTCCACCAGCTCGTACCCGTACACGAAGCCGTCGCGGAGCTTGTCCCGCTCCGTGGGTGTCATGGAGGACGCCCCGGAGGCGACGTGCTCGTAGGCCGCAAGCAGGAAGCCCCCGGTCCCGCACGCCGGGTCCACCACTGTGTCGGCGATGGTGGGGGCGACGACGTCGACCATCGCGTGCGTGATCGCCCGGGGGGTGAAGTACTGGCCCGCCCCGGACCCCTTGTCGGACGCGCCCTTGGAGAGCAGGTCCTCGTAGGCGTCCCCCATCATGTGGGTACCCTCTGACGACCAGTGCTCCTTGTCGATCAGGTCCACCACCAGGCGGCGCAACTTCGCCGGGTCCTGGATCCGGTTCTGCGCCTTGCGGAAGATGGTGCCCACCACCCCCGGCTCCCTCGCGAGCCCTTGCAGAATGCGGGTGTACTCGAACTCCAGGGCGGTGCCCTGCGCGTCCACCAGCCGCGTCCAGGAGTACTGCTCCGGGATGATCCGCTCCGCCCCCAACTTCCGGGTGGCACGCTCGTGCGCCATCTTCAGGAACAACAGGTACGTCAGCTGCTCGGTGTACTCCAGCACCCCCACCCCGTCGTCCCGCAGGACGTCACAGTAGGACCACAGCTTGTCAACAAGACGGCGGGTATCAGTCATTGTCGTTACCTTCCCAGTCGCGTTCGAGCTGCTGCTTCGCATGCTTCTGACTTTGGCGGGTGCCCTTCAACGGGAACTTCGGGCCGGGTCCGTACGTGACTGACGGTCCGCGTTGCGCCGTGCTGGTCTTGACGAGGATGCCCCGATCCACGAGATCGGAAAGGATCCGGGACGCGGTGGCCGGCTGGACATCGAACATCGTCTGGACAACACGGCCGTTGACTATTCCCCAGTTTTGATCAGCTGCCTGTTCTCATCCTAGGTCAAAACCGTTGCGCCACCGATCATCCCGGGGTGCACCCGTCCCCCATGGTCCTCCGCCCGAATCATCCGCTGGACCAGCACGAATACGCTCTGATGGGCATTTATCGTCACGGCAAAGGGTACTTCAGGTTCATAGGTCGGAGGCCGGAGGGATTCATGGATAGCGCCCACGGGCCGCCGCCTCGCTTGACGATCTCCCGCTGGAGGCGCTGCTCGTGCTTGAGGAACATCTCGACCTGTTCCCTGGGTCCGACGTCCTGCTTGGCTCCCAACCACACGGACCGGATACCAAGCTCGAAGTACAACTGGAGCTCAGCGGGTCTCGTTCGGATTCGGCGGTCGCGAGTGAGCACGACCAGACCGCGCTTCGCGACCATTGGCATCCACTCGAGATCCGATGTCCCAAGACCAATCTCAGGTAGTTCCTCGTGGCCCGGGTACACAACGTCATTGCGGCCCTCCTTGCGCAGAAGGCGGCCGAGCCCCAGCAGGTTCTCGTCCGTGAAGTAGACCGGGCGGGTTGTCGGAGACATCAGGCGGCGGCGTCGCGACCAGCAATCAGCTCGAACCGCAGCGCCTGGTCCACCTGCTCCGGTGTCAGCGAGTAGAGTTCAGCGATTTCCTCGCGCGTCGCCCCAGCCCGGTAGTCCTCCGCGAGCGCATCGGTTCGAACGTTGCGAACAGCGGGCTGTCCGAACGCCCGGCGCGGGTCCATGATGACTTGAGGTGTGCGGAGCTCTGGCCGCAGCCGTTCTGCGATGTCGCCCTCGTAGTCGATGGTGCTTCGGAACTTCTCCGTGGTCTCGGTCAACACGAGCTGCCCATTACGCACGACGACGAGACGCAGTTCACGCCCGAGGCCCACCTCGTCCTGCACAAGCCGAACGAGTTCGCGGCCCTCCACCTCGAGGAAGGGGCGAGCACGGGCCAGTGGGTACGGCCCGAATTCCGAGCGGAGTCTCTCGACAGCAGGCCGCAGACGTTGCACCGGGACGTTCCGCTTGCGGAACTCGGAGAGCAGACGAGCTTCCACCATCTCACCCCACGTAACAACGTCTGCACCCGTGGGCTCGGGGCGCAGCACGGGATCGTAGAAGCGCCCCGCGCGGGTGTAACCCTCAAGCCAGCGCCGTGCGGTTCCTCCGTGCAGCCCAACGAGGCGATCCACGTCCGAGTACGAGTAGATCGAACGGTCCAGCAGCGAGACAGCCATGGAGACATGGTCGCAGGAAGCGGCCACACCTGCCGCACCGCTGTGGAAATTGTCGCTCCACGGCACACGACGGATCACCGGCCCCGGCGGTGGTTACAGCTCCTCGAAGAAGTCCTCGTCCAGTTTGAACAGCGTCACGGTGGCCTCGGGCTGCACCGCGACGCCGTAGTCCACCATCAGCTCCGCGAGCCGGGCGCCGTCGATCAGCTCGATCCGGGCGTTGACCCGCTCCGCCTCCAAGACGGCCCCCGACGTGAATGACGACGTCGTGATGAACACCCCTCGGTCGCCCTGCGCCCCCATCAGGGCGCCCACGAACCCCTGGATCGTGGGCCGCCCCACGCTCTCCCCGAGGGCGTACTTCTTCGCCTGCACGTAGATCCGGTCCAGCCCGAGGGGGTCCTGGGAGATGATCCCGTCGATGCCGCCGTCGCCGGGCTTGCCGGAATGCTCAATCATCCCGGTGCGCCCGTACCCCATCGCCTTCAGCAGCCGGATCACCAGTCGCTCGAAGTCGCGTGGCGTCAGCGCAATGGCCCGCACCAGCAGCTCACCCTCCACCGCCGCCCGGTTCTCCAGCCGGGCCTGCTCGATCAACTCCTGCGGCGAGATCTCCGACGCCGCCTGCTCCACGACGACGGCGCCGCCTTGCTCGGGTGTCGGCTCCTGCTGGCCCCGGCCCCGCAGCCGGTGGTGCCGGGCCCGGAACTCCCGGAAGGCCTCGAACTTCATCAGCACCTGGTTGTCCACACGGTCCGGGTGATCCACCAGCAGTTCCTTGCCCGCCTGGGAGATCCGCAACCGCGCCCGCGATGGCCGCTCAACGGCGCCAGCGGCCACGAGGTAGCTGATCGCCCACCCCACCCGGTTGTCCACCGTGAGCTGGTTGCCGCTGGGAAGAACCTCCGCCTTCTCCCCCTCCGTCAGATCAAGGGAAGCGATCACCGCCTCCTTCGTCTCCCGTGTCGAGCGCATCACCCCATCCGACAACGCCACCAGCACCGGCCGCATCAACGACTGATAATCCGGAATCCCCACCTACGCCACCCCCTCCTCGGGTTCATACCCCGACGTCAGCTCACCCGCGAACGCCGCCGCGAGCAAAGACCGACGCAGCGCCTCCGCGCGCTTCAACTCCTGATCGAGATCGGACCGAAGGAGAATCGAGTTATCCAACTGATCGCACATCCACTCCAACGCACTCCTTCGGACGGCTGGACTGGGAGGGAACGGCACTGGGATGTCCCGGATGCCACCGAGGCCAAGCCGCTGACGCCCAACGCCGTGAAGCCGGTCTCTCGCCCAGTGCTTGGCGCGACTTGACCTGCACGCCAGAACAACCCACTGTGCCTCGACTTGCTCCGGCAGCCTCACACGGATGCAGTCAGCCTTCACGATCGCTGGTCCACCGAGATCCGGCACGACGGCAGCCCGTGGCAGATTGTCACCCAGCGAGGCAACTACAACGTCACCCTCGACGACATTGTGCTTCTCAAGCGACGAGTAGTGGTCGAGAGGGATGAA
This sequence comes from uncultured Propionibacterium sp., assembly GCA_937867175.1. GTDB lineage: Bacteria > Actinomycetota > Actinomycetes > Propionibacteriales > Propionibacteriaceae > Brooklawnia. The sequence goes on from CALMKG010000576.1 coordinate 6,153, forward strand.
TGCGGCGGCTTCCTTGTACTGCCCATCACCGATGTTCTGAAGCCTCACGACCTGCGCTCCCGCGGCCGAGTAGTGCGCCGACGTCAGATGGCTTCCGAAGGGACCATCGGTCATCGTGCGCTTATCACCAACGAGCTCGCCGAGGGACACGACCGGCCAACCCGACTCTTCGGCTCGACGGACCATCACATCGTCGATGACGGCACGGTCCATGACGTTGAGCCTGCGCTGCGACGTCCTCATCAGCTCTTCGGCGGCGTCGAGGCGGGAGAGGTGGTCGTCGAGGATGGTGACGATGCGCTGCTGCTCCTCCAGCGGCGGCACCGCCACCGGAAGCGCATCGAAGCGGCCACGGGTGATGTGGACCATGCCCGAGCCGTGCGAGTGCTCCATGAGGTCGCCGAGCTTGTAGTCGATGAGGTACTTGTGGAACCTCCGGTCGATGTTGGATTCCACTTTGAAGATGTGCTGGTTGACGACAGCCTCGGGACCGCTCCAGATGTAGGCACCGAGTGTTGCTGCCCAAGAGACCAGAAGGTCACCGGGACGGGCGACGTAGCGCTCCTCGACGTCACCTTCGAAGTAGTTGTAGCTGGCACCCGAGCCGGTGAGGTTCTGGATGCGGATAATAGGTCTGCCTCTGGTCGACCACTCGTTCTTCTTGAAGGCGCGGCCGTTCAGGTAACGGCCGAGCGCCCCCAGCGTGGTCGACTCCCAGCCGGGAGGGATACCCGTCACGCTGTGAGTTCCTCGTTGAGGGTTTCGATGATGTGGGCGGCGCGGGTGTCTCCGAGGTCGCGGAGGATGCCGTCGATGCCGCCGCGTTCGGTGAAGGGGGCTTGGTCGAGGTCGTCGGGGGTGATGCCTGCGGATGTGGCGATGACGTTGACCATCCTGTCGAGCCACCACCTTTCCTTGTCGGTGAACACGGCTCCGGCTTGTTCCTGTTGCAGGAGCCACCCGGCGTACCGTTCGCGCACGCGCTCGGCGTAGGGGACGAGTTCGTCGTCGGCCTTGACGGTATACCGCAGCAGTGACACCAGGTCGGTGAGGGTGTGCCGGTCGGAGTGATGGACCTTGGGTCCGTCCAGGACTTCGTAGGCCTGCCAGATGATGTCCGGGGTCCAGTTGTACGGCGGGCGTTGGATCCGCTCCGCCAGCTCCCGGATCTCCGCGAAGGACACCCGCCTGCCTTTCGCCTCCGTCAGCAGCTGGATCGCGGTGATCTCGTCGCGGTGTTCCAGCAGGTACGCGGTCCAGGACTCCACCACGGACTTCGCCCGCCCCACATCCACCACGCCATGGGCGTCCAGGAGGACATCGGCGGAGACCTCGTCGATCACCCGGTCGTGGGTCGCCCGCAGTTCGAGGATGCGGTTGCGGAACTCGGGGTTCGCGGCCAGGGGCCGCACGGCGTCGTCGAGCAGGACCTGGACGGCGGCGGCGGGGTCTGCGGCGCCCTCCACGGCCTTTGCCTGGGTGTCGGGGTCGACGGCGTCCACCAGTCCCCGCACCACCTCGCGGACCGGGGTGCCGGCCACGGCGTCCAGCTCGGAGCGTTCGGTGTCGGTGAGGTCCAGCTCCAGCTTCGCCAACCGGGACGCCAGGGTGGCAGTCTCCGCCTCAGTGAGGGACAGGGTGGCGGCCTTGTCCAGCAACTGCTTCAGGGACACGCCCTTGTCCCGGTTCAGGGGCGGGTCCACGAAGTCGTGCTCCGTGACCCCCACCGCGTCCACCAGCACGAACCTCGTCTTCGCGGCCGCGTCCGGGGTGACGGCCTGGAAGTCCGCCCCCGGAATGGTCCGCGCCCCCCGGCCCTTCATCTGCTCGAAGTACTGCGCACTGCGGACGTCCCGCATGAAGAACACGCACTCCAAGGGTTTGACGTCGGTGCCGGTGGCGATCATGTCCACCGTCACCGCGATCCGCAGACTCGGTGAGGTGCGGAAGGCCTGCAACTGGGCCTTCGGGTCGCGGGCGTTGTAGGTGATCTTCGCGGCGAAGTCGTTGCCCTTGCCGAACACCTCCCTGACCGTGGTGACGATCTCCTCCGCGTGCGCGTCGTCCTTGGCGAAGATCAACGTCTTCGGGACCGTGGTGCGGCCGGGGAAGATCTCGGTGAACAACCTGTCCCGGAAGGTCTCCAACACGAGGCGGATCTGGGACCGTGCGGTGACCGCGCGGTCCAGTTGGGTGTTGGCGTACTCCAGGTCCTCGTCCAGTGCCTCCAGGCGCTGGACCCGGGTGCGGCGGTCCACCTTCGGCACGATGGTGCCAGCGTCGATGGTGGAACCCTGCTGGGAGATCTCCGTCTTGATGCGGTACAGGTCGAAGTCCACGTTCACCCCGTCCGCCACCGACTGCGGGTAGGTGTACTCCGAGACCAGGTTCTGGCGGAAGAACGCGAACGTCTGCTTCCCCGGGGTGGCCGTCAGCCCGACGACGTGGGCGTCGAAGTACTCCAGCACGCCCCGCCACACCCCGTAGATCGACCTGTGCGCCTCATCCACGATCACCAGGTCGAAGGCCTCCGGGGGCAGGGTCGGGTTGTAGGCCACGGTCACCGGCTCGTCGGGGACGTACCCGTCCAGGCCGGGGTCGTCCTCGGCGGTGACCTCCTCGTTCTTCAGCACCTTGAAGACCCGTTGGATCGTGGAGATCACCACGTTCGAGGAACCCAGCATGCCCGCGCTGGTGAGCTTGTCGGCGTTGTAGATCTCGGAGAACCGGCGCCCGTCATCCGGGGTGCGGTAGTTCTGGAACTCCGCCAGCGTCTGGTCCGCGAGGTTGTTCCGGTCCACCAGGAACAGCACCCGGGAGAACCCGCCGTGGCGGAGTAGCCGGTACGCCAACGTCACCGCCGTGAAGGTCTTGCCCGCCCCGGTCGCCATCTGCACCAGCGACCTGTCGAAGCGCTGCTCCGCCAACGAGCGCTCCACGTTGGTGATCGCACGGATCTGGGCGGGGCGCAGGTGCGTGGTGTCCAGCGGGGGCAGGGCACGGACCTTGGCGCGCCAGGTGGGACGGTCCGGATCGGCGGCGCCATCGCGGAGCAGCTTCGCCAACGTGGCCGGCTGGGGGAACGCGAAGATCGCCCGCGCCCTCGGGTCCGGGTCCAGGCCATTGGTGAAGTGGGTCTCGGAGCCGGAGGCCTCGAACACGAACGGCAGGCGACCGTCGTGGGTGACGGCACGCAGGCGTTGCTCGGGCGGCAGGCCGGTGGCGTACATCGCGGACTGCCACTCCACCCCCGACAACGGGGTGCCCTGGGGCTTCGCCTCGATCACCCCCACCACCCGCTGGTCCACGAACAACAGGTAATCCGCCCGCCCATGACTCGGCGCGAGGGTGAACTCCCGCACCGCCACCCCCACACCGGCGAACAGGTTCAGATCCTTCCGGTCCTGCACCACCCACCCCGCCGCCGCGAGCTGGGCGTCGATCAGAACCCGGGCACGCGCCTCCGCAGGAAGACGCGGATCAACAGGATCGTGGGAGGTCATGATGACTCCCATCATGCCCGACCTCATGATCCACGAGCGTGAACTCACCCGCGCACCGTCTGGTGGGGAGAGGTCACGCGGGTGAGACTCGCCCCACCAGCCGCATTCTCACGCTGCGGCGTGGAAGAGGGCGGCGACGCAGGCGTCGAGGGTGAATCCCTCTCCGCCGTGGGGTGGGAAGATCCGGGCGTCGGTGATGAGTGTCCAGGCGAGTTCCCCCTGGGTGGGCGGATCGAGCTCACACACCACTGTCCCGTTCCGGTGGCGAAAGACCCATCGGCCCGCCTCCCGGGTGATGCCCATCCCGCCCTCATGCACGGCGGTGTGGTGGCGGCGGCACAGGTTCAGCAGGTTTCCCAGGTCCGTGGCACCCCCGGCCCACCACGGCACCGCGTGGTGGGCGTCCAGGTGGCGGGACTGCTCACACCCGGGGAACTGGCAGGTCACCCCGTCCCGGATCCGCAACGCCCGCCGCTGGGCCCGCGACGCGAGCCGCCGCGCCCGGCCGAACGCCAACACCTCCCCGTCGGCGCCGAGGACCGCGGGCAGCACCTTCCCGTCGCACGCCAACCGGCGGGCGGTGGCCGGCTCGATCGACCCCAGTCCCTCGATGTGGCACGTTCCCGCGGGAACGTCCCGACCCTCCACGCCCGCGAGGACCTCGGCACGGACCTGCACCACCACCAGGTGATGATCGTCCTCGGACGCCGGGGTGGGTTCGGCGTCCAGGTAGTGCTGCGCGAGGGCCACCATCGCCTCGGCACGGCACGGCAGCTGCCCCTCCTCGGCCGCCACCTCCGCCCGGGCGGCCGTCTCCAGCGCCGCGACCACCAGGGCGGCCTCCTCGGAGGGCAGCGTCACCGACACCCGGGTCATCCCCGCACCGGCCTCCCTGACCGTGAAGGCCCGCCGGACCTCCGCCTCCACCCGAGTGCCCTCAACACCACGGAAGGCCCGCACCGTGCGCGCCAGCTGCGAGGCCGTCATCTCAAGGGCCAGCTCGCACAGCTCGTCCTCGTCCACCCGGCCCGCCAGGCGGGTCACCTCCCGGACCTTGGAGAACGACAACCGGCCCTCCCGCATCAACCCGTCCACCCGTGGCATCTCCCGCAGCGCGCGAGCAACCCGGACATGCTCCCGGGCCGTGCCGGGCGCCATCGAACAGTAGTAGGACACCCAGTGCGCCACCGACGCGAAGTCCGGGAACCACCCCAACCCTCCCCCCGCGTCGAACTCCCCCACCAGCACGAGGAACTCGTGATCCACCTGCGCCGCCGTCGCCGCCGCCCCCTGCAACCGCACCCGCAGCTCCTCCGCCCGCTCCAGCGTCAGGTCCTCAACGGGTCCGACGGCGCCACGATCCGTGTCCTCGGGACCGTCGCCGTTGCCGTGACCATTCCCAGCCACCCAACTCCCGAGATCCGCCCACAGCTCCTTGGGATTCACCAACATCACAGCCCCCTGCCCTTCTCCAGCACTGTCACCAGCCAACCAGGGACCACTGACAGCACCCGAGGCGATTGCCGACCCGGTCAGCGCGCCCCGCCGCTCGACTCAGCCGCCCCGGTGGTGCACGCTTGGCGCATGGGCAAGGACCTGGCGAGCCGTTCGTTCACCCGTGAGGACAGGCAGCGGTACCGGGACAAGGTGCACCGGTGTCTCGACGTGCTCGCCGAGATGCTGCACCGCGAGCTGTTCGAGTTCGATCTCCCCCTCACCGGGATGGAGGTGGAGCTGAACCTCGTGGATGGCGAGGGCCAACCCGCGATGCGCAACGCAGAGGTGCTCGCCCGGATCGACAACCCCGCGTTCGTGCAGGAGCTCGGCCGCTTCAACCTCGAGATCAACATCCCGCCGCAGACCCTCATGGGGGACGGCGCCGCCCGGTACGAGCGGCAGGTGCGCGAACAGCTGAACACGGCGGAGGAGAAGGCCCAGGCCGAGGGCGACGGCATGGTGATGATCGGGATCCTGCCCACCCTGCGGCCCGAGCACCTCACCCACGAGGCCATCAGCGCCAACCCGCGCTACGCCCTTCTGGACGAGCAGATGCTGCTCGCCCGCGGCGAGGACCTCCACATCGACATCCGGGGCGCCACCGAGGGGCTCGAGACCCACGCAGACTCGATCGCCCCGGAGGCGGCGTGCACCTCCGTGCAGTTCCACCTCCAGGTCAGCCCCGAGAACTTCGCGGCCTCGTGGAATGCCGCCCAGTGCCTGGCGGGCCCGCAGCTGGCCCTCGGCGCGAACTCGCCGTGGTTCCTCGGCCATGAGCTGTGGCGTGAGACGCGCATCGCCCTGTTCACGCAGGCCACCGACACCCGCCCGGTCGAGATGAAGGCGCAGGGGGTCCGCCCGCGGGTGTGGTTCGGCGAGCGGTGGATCACGTCCGTCTTCGACCTCTTCGAGGAGAACCTGCGCTACTTCCCCGCCCTGCTCCCGGTGGTGGAGGACGAGGACCCGGCTGCGGAGCTGGCGGCCGGACGGACGCCGTCGCTGGCGGAGCTGCGGCTCCACAACGGCACGGTGTGGCGCTGGAACCGGCCGGTGTACGACGTCGTCCGCGGCCGGCCGCACCTGCGCATCGAGAACCGCGTGCTGCCCTCGGGGCCGACCGTCGTGGATGTGCTGGCCAACGGCGCGTTCTACTTCGGGGCGCTCCGGGCACTCGCCCTGGAGGACCGCCCCGTGTGGTCGAGGATGTCGTTCGGGGCGGCGGAGGACAACTTCACCCACGCCGCCCAGCGCGGCATCGACGCCGCCACCTACTGGCCGGGCCTCGGCGAGGTCCCGGCCACCGAACTGGTGCTCCGCCGCCTCCTCCCCCTCGCCGACGAGGGCCTCAAGGACTGGGGCGTGGACGACGACATCCGTGCCCGCCTCCTCGGCGTGATCGAGGGCCGGTGCACCACCGGACAGAACGGGGCCAAGTGGCAGGTGGACGCCGTCCACACGCTCGAGGCCCGCGGCATCGACCGGTGGGAGGCGCTGCGCCGCATGACGCTCGAGTACGTGGAACGCGCCCACTCGAACGAGCCCGTCCACACGTGGGAGCCCCTCTGACCGTCCGGCGAAGGTCCCAATCGCGCTGATCGCGCCGGTGATAGCCTCCGGGCAGATCAGCCGGACGAGGGGTGACGCGATGGTGCGCAGATGGGTCGTGGGGGTGCTGCTGGCAGTGCTCGGCGCCCTCCTGCTCGCCTCACCTTCCGCCGCGGCGCCCGACGACGGAGACGGCCCCACCATCTACTTCTTCTGGGGCGAGGGCTGCCCCCACTGCGCGGCCGCCAAGCCCTTCCTGGCCGGGCTGCAGGAGCAGTACCCGAGCCTCGTGGTGCAGGACTACGAGGTGTACAACAACCTCGAGAACCGGGACCTCTTCCTCGCGATGGCCGACCAGTGGGGCTTCGAGGTGACCGGCGTGCCCACCTTCTTCCTGGGCGAGCAGCAGTGGGTGGGGTTCGCGGAGGAGCCCATCGGTCGCGAACTCGACCAGGCCGTCGCGGCCTGCGTGGCCTCGGGCTGTCCTGACGCCGGCGCTGGCGTCATCACGCCCGCCCAGCCCGAGCCGACGGCTGAGCCTTCGCCCACTGCTCCTCCAGCGGAGCCGGATGACGCCGTCGACGACGGCGTCATCACCCTGCCGATCTTCGGCGAGGTGGACGCCGGCCGGCAGTCCCTGGTGGTGACGACGGCGCTGATCGCGCTGGTCGACGGGTTCAACCCGTGCTCGCTGTGGGTGCTGTCCGTGCTTCTCGCGCTCACCCTGCGGACCGGGTCTCGCGGCCGGGTGCTCCTCATCGGCCTGACCTTCATCTTCGTGACCGCACTCGTGTACGCCCTGTTCATCGCGGGGATGTTCACCGTGCTGACCGTGGTGAGCATCGCCCCCTGGGTGCGGGTGCTGGTGGCGCTGGTCGCCCTGACCTTCGCGATCGTGAACATCAAGGACTACTTCTGGTTCCGCGAGGGCATCTCCTTCACCATCTCGGATGAGAAGAAGCCGGGGATCTACTCCCGGATGCGGGGTCTCGCTCGGACGGATTCACTCCCGGCACTCCTGGGTGGCACCATCGTCCTGGCGGCGGGGGTCTCCGTGGTGGAGCTGGCCTGCACCGCAGGCTTCCCGGTGATGTGGACGAACATCCTCACCGACCAGGGAGTGGGCTTCGGGGTGTTCCTCGCCCTCCTGCTGCTGTACATGCTCATCTACCAGCTCGACGAACTCGTCATCTTCGGGGCCGCCGTGGTGACGCTGCGGGCCAGCAAGCTCGAGGAGAAGCACGGCCGCATCCTCAAGCTCGTGGGCGGCATGCTGCTCCTGACCCTGTCCGTGGTCATGGTGGTGGACCCGGCGATCATGAGCAGCGTCGGGAGCGCGCTGGCGGTCTTCGGGGCAGCCATCGGCGCCACCCTCCTCGTGCTGCTGCTGCACCGGGTGATCCTCCCCCGGTTCGGCATCCACATCGGATCCGAGGAGGCGCTCCCGCTGGCCTCGAAGAAGAACCCGCCTCGAGTCGACTCCCGCGGCACGCCGATCTCGAAGACCAAGCCGCGCGGCCGCTGAGGCACTCAGGAGGACATTCGATGGACAAAACCCTGCACTTCCGGTGCGGAACTCAGGAACTCGCCGGGACGTTGACCGTGCCGGACGGCCCCGGCCCGCATCCCGGCGCCCTGATCGTGCCCGGCTCCGGCCCGGTGGACCGCGACTCGAACCACGCGAAGCTCCCGATCGGGGTGACTCGCGAGCTCGCCGAGGCGCTGGCGGGCACGGGCTTCGCCACCCTGCGCTACGACAAGCGCGGCGTGGGCGAGAGCCCGGGCAACTGGCTCGCCGCCGGACTCGGGGACAACATCGACGACGCCTCCGCCGCCCTGGCGGCCCTGCGCGCCCAACCGGAGGTGGACGCGGAGCGGGTGGTCGCCGTCGGGCACAGCGAGGGTGCACTCATCGTGGCCGCCCTGGCGGCACGGCAGGAGGTCCCCGCGGGGGTGGCCCTCATCAGTGGGTCCGCCACGCCGGGCGCGGACCTGCTCCAGTGGCAGGCACGCAAGGTCGGGCCCTCGCTGCCGGCACCCGTCCGGATCCTCCTCAGGATCATGGGCACCACCGTGCAGAAGCAGGTGGCGGAGAACCACCGGAAGATCCGCGCCACCACCACGGACATCGCCCGCATCGGCGGCCGGAGGATCAACGCCAAGTGGACGCGCGAGTTCCTGGCCCACGACCCGGCCACGGACCTCGCGCGGATCACCGTGCCGGTGCTCGCCGTGACGGGCGAGAAGGATCTGCAGGTGGACCCCGCGGATCTCCCCCGCATCGCGCGGCTCGTGCGAGGGCCGGTGGAGACCCACGAGGTACCGGACGTCAGCCACATCCTCCGGGCCCAGCCCGGCATCCCGACCCTGCGCTCCTACAAGAAGGACGCCACGCGTCCGGTGGACCCACGGGTTCTGGACCACGTGACCGGCTGGGCGCGCCGCGTCGCCGCAGTGCAGGCCTGAGTCAGTCGATGTGCCGGGCGGCGCCCTTGTCCGCGGACTGGGCGAGCGAGGCGTAGACCCGCAGGGCCGCGGACACCTCGCGCTTCCGGTCCCTCGGACGCCAGCCCGCGGCATCGGCGCGGGCGCGGCGCTCGGCGAGCACGGCGTCGTCGACCTCGAGGGTCACCGACCGGTCCGGGATCGAGATGGAGATGACGTCCCCGTCATCGACCAGCCCGATCGTCCCTCCGGACGCGGCCTCGGGCGAGACGTGGCCGATCGACAGCCCCGAGGACCCGCCGGAGAACCGGCCGTCCGTGATGAGCGCGCACTTGGGGCCGAGTCCCACACCCTTCAGGTAGGCGGTGGGGTACAGCATCTCCTGCATGCCGGGGCCGCCCCTGGGGCCCTCGTAGCGGACGACGACGACGTCCCCCGGCTCGATCCGCCCGCCCAGGATCGCCTCCACGGCGTCCTCCTGGGACTCGCTGACCTTCGCGCGGCCACGGAACGTCCACTGCTCCTCGGGCACGCCGGCGGTCTTGACGATGCAGCCGTCGGGCGCGAGGTTGCCGGTGAGGACGGCCAGGCCGCCGTCGGCGGTGTAGGCGTGCTCGACGTCGCGGACGCAGCCGTCCACGGGGTCGGTGTCGAGGGTGGCCCACCGGTTGGTGGAGGAGAACGCCTCGGTGGTGCGCACCCCACCGGGGGCCGCGTGGAAGAGTTCCAGGGCGGTGGCGGAGGTGCGGCCCGAGCGGATGTCCCACTCGCCGAGCCACGTGTCGAGGTCGGGGGCGTGGACGGCGTGGGCCGGCTCGAGGAGCCCGGCGCGGTGCAGGGAGCCAAGGATCGCGGGAATCCCACCGGCCCGGTGCACGTCCTCCATGTAGTACTTGTGGGTGTTGGGGGCCACCTTGCAGATGCAGGGGGTGACGCGGGAGATCGCGTCGATGTCGTCCTGGGTGAAGTCCACGCCCGCCTCCTGTGCGGCGGCCAGGAGGTGGAGGACGGTGTTCGTGGAGCCACCCATGGCCACGTCCACGCGCATCGCGTTCGCGAACGCCGGCCTGGTGGCGATGGAGAGCGGGAGGACGGAGGCGTCGTCGTCCTCGTACCAGCGCTTGGCGAGGTCGACGACGAGGCGGCCGGCGTTCAGGAACAGGTCCCTGCGGGCGGAGGCGGTGGCGAGGGTGGAACCGTTGCCGGGCTGGGCGAGCCCGATGGCCTCCATCAGGCAGTTCATCGAGTTGGCGGTGAACATGCCGGAGCAGGAGCCGCAGGTGGGGCAGGCGTTCTCCTCCACCTGCTGGAGGAACTGGTCCGTCACCGAGGGGTCCACGGCCTTGACCATGGCGTCCACGAGGTCGAGGCGGGACTCGACGGTGCCGTCCTCCCCCACGATGACCCGGCCGGCCTCCATCGGCCCGCCGGAGACGAACACGGTGGGGATGTTGAGGCGCAGCGCGGCGAGCAGCATGCCGGGAGTGATCTTGTCGCAGTTGGAGATGCAGACCAGCGCGTCGGCCTGGTGGGCGTTGACCATGTACTCCACGGAGTCCGCGATGATCTCCCGGCTGGGTAGGGAGTACAGCATGCCGGAGTGACCCATGGCGATGCCGTCGTCCACCGCGATGGTGTTGAACTCCCGGCCGACTCCCCCGGCCTCCTTGATCGCGCCGGCCACCAGCTGGCCCATGTCCTTCAGGTGTACGTGGCCCGGCACGAACTGGGTGAACGAGTTGGCGATCGCGACGATCGGCTTGCCGAAGTCATCGTTCGTCATGCCGGTGGCGCGCCACAGGGCGCGGGCGCCGGCCATGTTCCTGCCGTGGGTGGTGGTGCGTGAGCGCAGTTCGGGCATGGGGTCAGGGTAGCCCGGCGGTCCGAGGGGCGGACAGGGCGTCTCGCGAACCAAGCCGCGAGACCGGGTGCCGGTTCCATGGTTCGACGGCGGCCCCCGGGCCTACCATTTCCGGCGCCCGGGGAGAAGGGGGCAGCAATGAAGCACAAGGTCCGCATCGTCCAGCTCATGGTCCTGGGGTTGTTCGCCAGCCTCGTGCTCATGGCCCTGCCAGCCCAGTCCGCGGTCATGGGCTCCTACATCGTGGTGTTCAAGGACACCGTCAACGCCCGGGCCACCGTGCCGGACGTGGCCAAGGCCTACGGCCTCCAGGTGGGCTTCACCTACGAGCACGCGCTGAAGGGCATGTCCGCCCAGGTGCCGGAGGGCCGGCTCAACGCCCTCCGCCACGACCCGCGGGTCAAGTACGTGGAGGAGGACCGCGAGGTCCACATCGATGCCCAGGACGTACCCACCGGCGTCGAGCGCATCTTCGCTGACTCCAACACAGCGATCGACATCGACGGCACCGACGACTATCGCGTGGACGTGGACGTTGCCGTGATCGACACCGGCATCGATCTCCAGCACCCCGACTTGAACGTCCAGACCGGCATCAACTGCACCACCAAGATCTTCAGAACCGTCTGCGTCGCCGGTGGCGACGACGACCACTACCACGGCACCCACGTCGCCGGCACCGTCGGTGCCCTCGACAACGGCATCGGCGTCGTGGGTGTCGCACCCGGTGCCCGGGTCTGGCCGGTGAAGGTCCTGAACTCCCAAGGAAGTGGCTACGAGTCCTGGATCGTCGCCGGTATCGACTGGGTCGCGGCCAACGCCAACACCTTCGAGGTCGCCAACATGAGCCTCGGCGGGGCCGGCTACAGCCAGGCGGAGTATGACGCGATCCAGGGCGCCGTCGACGCCGGTGTCGCCTTCGCCGTGGCCGCCGGCAACTCGGACGACGATGCGAACAACTACAGCCCGGGCGGCTTCAACAACGTCCTCTCCGTGAGTGCGCTCGCCGATTTCAACGGCCTTCCAGGAGGCGGCGCCGCGTCGACCTGCCGCGCGGACCAGGACGACACACTCGCGGACTTCTCCAACTGGGGCCCTGAGGTGGACATCGCCGCGCCCGGGGTGTGCATCCGCTCCACGTATCCGATCGAGCTGGGCGAGTACGGAACCATAAGCGGCACCTCCATGGCGAGCCCGCACGTCGCGGGCGCGCTGGCGCTGCTGGCGAGCGGCAGCAATCCTGGCGGTGCGGCGGATGTGTACGCCCTCTACAACCAGGTGAAGACCACAGGCAACTACAACTGGAACGACGACTCAGGGGACGGCATCAAGGAACCCCTCCTGGTCGCCAACCAAGGGGTGAGCCCCTTTGCCTGACCACCCCGGGCCGGTGGCGGCCACAACCCCCTGGGCAGATCCCATGGCCGCCACCGTTCAATTCTCGCGACCGCCACCGTTCAGGTTTCAAGGCCGCCACCGTTCAGTTTCAGATGGCCCTTGACACGCTCGCCTCGTTTCCCCCCCGCCTCGATCCTCGTCGAAACCATGCGACGCTGGCGAATGTTAGGAGGGTAGGTTGATTGAATGCATGCGGACGAGAACACGGCACCCGGCAACCCGACAGCAGCCGTCAAGCCTAGGCCTTGGGCGCTGGTCGCCTACTTCTTACTGTTCGCACTCGCCGCCGCGGTGACCGTCGGTTGGCTCGACCCAGAATCCCGGCACATCGACTTCGACCTGGTCTTCCCGGAGTTCTACAGCCACACAAGCAACCTCGTTCTGTCCACGCTCCTCGTGCTCGCTTTCGGCATGTACCGGCTTTTCACCGGCGGTCGACTCCGCGCGACTGTGGTCTTCGCGCTGATCGTCATCGCCTGCAACTACGTCTACGAGCTGCTCCTGCCGCTGTGGAACGTCAAGGATCCAGTCGACGCGCACTACGGGGCCGTCGGTGCGCTGGTAGCGCTAGCCTGGGCCGCCGCAACACACCGTTGGGGTGTACCCCGCGGCGCGAGCGATCCGATAACAGCCTGACCCACGGGCCCTCATGATCCTGGGCCAGCCCGATGAGCTGCGAGAATGTCGGCAACGCGCCGAGATGGCTCCCGGCCCAGTTCAACCGCGTCTGCGCTCGCAGTAGCAGAAATCGATCGCTTGAGGAACTGAAGCGGGAAGATATCAAGGTCGTTCCGACCGAAGAGCGCTCGCGCCTCTTCCATAAGTTCCGACGCTCGCATTGGCAGATTCCCATCCGCCGGCCCATTTCGACAATGCTCCGCCATCGTCGTCTAGTACCGCGACATGCAGGTCGACAGCCCGTCCATCCTTGTTGCTGCCAGACCGTGTGCACCTCGGTCGTGAACCACTTCGGCACCTCGATGAAACCCGTCGCCACTAGCACTTCTTTGGTGATGACCTCATGTCGGCCCTCTACGACGATGTCCAGATCATTCAGAGGCGAAATTTTTCCGCAGATGAGGAGCGGTTCTCATACATTAAACCTAAATTCGACCACGTCGCCGTCTGCCATCACGTAGTCCTTGCCCTCGAGGCGCATCTTGCCCGCCGCCTTCGCGGCAGCCTCGGAGCCCGTGGCGACGAGGTCGTCGAAGCTGACCACCTGGGCCTTGATGAAGCCCTTCTGGAAGTCGGTGTGGATCACGCCAGCGGCCTCCGGTGCGGTCGCGCCCTTCTTGATCGTCCAGCCGCGCGCCTCCTTCGGCCCGGCGGTGAGGTAGCTCTGCAGGCCGAGCGTGTCGTAGCCGACCCGGGCCAGCACGTCGAGGCCGGGCTCCTCGACGCCCATCTCGGCCAGGAACTCCCGGGCCTCGTCCTCCTCCATCTCCACCAACTCTGACTCGAACTTCGCGTCCAGGAAGATGGCCTCCGACGGGGCGACGATCGCGCGCACTTCGATCCGAAGCTGGTCGGCGAGACCGAGCCGGAGCCGGGCGAGAACGTCGCGCCCACGGCGAACTTCACCTTCGACGCAACTGGCCTGACCGCGACCTTCACCGACACCAGCAGCGACTCCGACGGCAGCATCGTCTCGAGGGCGTGGGCCTTCGGCGACGGCGGGACCGCATCAACCCAGAACCCCTCGCACACCTACGCCACCGCAGGCACCTACACCGTCACCCTCACCGTCAAAGACGACGACGGCGCCATCGGAACCACCTCGCAATCAGTCACGGTGTCGACAACTGTCAGCCCGGAGCCGCTCGGACTCCTCAGCGTGACGGCCAGATCCGCTGGCGCCAATCGGTACGCCGACCTCGAATGGACGGGCGGGTCGACGGCCAACGTGGACATATACCGCAACACCACGAAGGTGGCGACGACACTCAACGACGGTGTCTACACCGACACCGCTCCCAAGAAGACATCATCCGCGACCTACCAGGTCTGCGAGGCGGGCACAAACGTGTGCTCCAACTCGGTGACCGCTACCTGGTGAC
>CALMKG010000577.1 GCA_937867175.1 uncultured Propionibacterium sp.
TGACTCTCTGGAACACGAAAGACCTAGCTGACGCCCACTGGGGCGCAGCCTCGTCGCTGCTGACATTCGCCCTGCTTGCCGCCATCCACCGTTTCGGTCTGAAACCCGCTCTGTCGGCGCCCGTCACGGCCGAAACGCGGGCGTAGCGCCAGGGCGAATCCGCCGCAGCGCTGAAAGGGATGCACCGCACAGCCGGCCCAGAACCTCGTGGCCGTCGCCAGCAACCTCCTCGTCGGAACCAAACGACCCAAGACCACAGAACCCCGCCATGAAGCACTGAACTCCACAGTCAGGGTGTCGTAATAGAGTCTGTCCAAGATCGAAGCAACACATCTGTCGGAGGGTCTAGACATGGTGCAACACGGACAAACCGTCGGATACGTTCGCGTCTCCAGCGCCGATCAGAATCTCGCCCGCCAGCTTGAGAGCATCGGCGAGGTTGACCGAGTCTTTCAGGACAAGGTCAGTGGCGGTGCGCGGATCGCTCGTCAGGGGCTCTCCGACTGCCTCGCTTACATCCGCAACGATGACCTGCTGCGGGTCGCGTCAATGGAGCGACTGGCTCGTTCTTTGATCGATCTGCAACAGCAGTGGACGAGATCCTCGCCAAGGATGCCAGCGTGCACTTCGTGAAGGAGAACCAGACCTACACGGCCGCGTCGAGTGGATCTCTGAGCCGTCTTCTCCTGCAGGTACTGGGGGCCTTCGCGGAGTTCGAGCGGAACCTGATCCGCGAACGGCAGGCCGAGGGCATCCGTATCGCGAAGGCGGCAGGGAAGTACCAGGGACGCGCGAGGGCGTTGACTTCTGCCCAGGTCGGTGAGGCAGGCACCCGGATCGCGAGCGGCCTACCCAAGTCCACAGTCGCTGCGCGACTCGGCGTGAATCGTTCGACGCTGTATCGCGCCTTGTCGGGGTAACGCCGGGCGTGCAGCACGACACGAAACGTGGCTCGCCGGAATTGAGACGAGCGTTCGTTTTGCAGGATGAGGCATGGGCTTACTGCAGCGACTCAGGAAGGTTCTGGCCGTGCCGCCTCCGACAGGACCAGGCCCGCTGATGATCAAGCGCCAGGGCCCCGAGTCCGGTTGGAGGTCACCGCCTCACATGGATGGCCGGACGACGCAGTGCAGTTGTCCGGGACGACCTTCGCCAAGGCGGCGATGTCGACGGTGGCTCAGGCAGTGATGGCGGCCTGCTCGGTGTTCGAGCAGGCAGTGGCATTGCGGAGCGATTGGCCAGACTCACAAGCTCCAGGAAGAGCGGACCAACTACGCAGACAGCATCGAGCAACTGCGTCAGGGCCTCGTGGCTGCGGAGAAGACTCAGGTCTGGCTGGAGGCCACGCTCGAAGCGACCACCACCGAGCGTGACGTGCTACGTCAGGAGCTGGCAGCCGAACGTGCCGACCGGGCCACGGTCGAGGCCCGGAATCACGAGCAGGTCGCCAACCTGACCGGGAAGCAGGCCCACACCCAGGGCGCCCTTGAAGCCACGGTTGCCGAGCGTGACCAGCTCCGCACCGACCTCGCTGAAGCCCGCGTCCGGCTCACCGACCAGGAAACGGCCCACGCGCAGACTCAGGCGGCGCTCGAAGCACTCCGAACCGAGCGAGCTCAGCCCGAACCCGTCCCGGAGACACCACGCAGTTCCTGAAGTGGCTTGGTCGACCCGTCCGAACTTGGTTGATCAGGGGGAGATGCTGGGCGACCGCAAGGTGGTCCTTGGGAGTGGGGTCTGTGGCCTACTCCTTGGCGTCGAGGCTGCCACACGGGCCGTGTGAAGCATCGCATCCGGCGAGAGTGTCCGGGGTTGGGTGAGGATGTGGCCGGCCGAGCGGGCGGCGAGCGCGGCTTCGAGCGTGGACCGGCCTCGAGTGGCGAGGTCGGTGCGAACGATGTCGGGGAGTTTGGCCGGCATGCTGCCTTCGCGGCGGCCGATGTTCATCCATGTCTTGAACGCCGAGTGGCCGGAGGGCTCACGATCGAGAACTTCGCTGGTCAGTCTGGTGACGGTACTGAGCGGAGCCGTCAGCTCGGGATGGGTAAGGGCTCGGTGGTTGATCAGCGCGACCTCGGAGGTGGCGACAAGCGCGGACATGATCGTGGCCCGGCTGACAGGATTGCCGGTCAGGTCCGGCTGCCGTAGCGCCTGCTGCAGGCGTGTGGCTGCGGTCACGACTGCCGGCAGTTGCCTGGACGTTGGAGAGATCATCGCCGCCCAGAGACTGCGGGAGTCCTCCCATCTCTCCGCCGACTGCCGAATGGCTGGAAGCAATCGTTCTTGGACGTCCCACGTGTCGAGTTGGTGCTGCTGAACAGCGTGGATGGCGAGTCGAGCCGAGTTGCCGAGCACGGTTCTCGCGGTGTCGGCGAGGATGAGCTGAGTCATCGGGTTGGGTGGCTGGCCAGCTTCGAAGGCGACACGCAGCCAGCTGTTGAGAGATTGTTCGACCTCGGCCGCTGCATCGGTTGCTGGGGTCGAGCGGTGCTCGCCATGGAGATGTGCATCAAGTAGTTGTTCGATGCCGCGGATCCGCTGATGGGCCTGCCGAACCAAGCCACCTCCACCGGTCGCCACGGCCTGGCG
>CALMKG010000578.1 GCA_937867175.1 uncultured Propionibacterium sp.
GCAGCAGGGGACCTCAACCGCGCTTCAGGATCGCCACGCACTCGACGTGGTGGGTCATCGGGAACAAGTCGAAGGCCCGCAGGGCGGTGAGTGCGTAACCGCGTTCGGCGAACGTGGCCAGGTCGCGGGCCAAGGCCGCGGGGTCGCAAGCCACGTACGCGATGGCCCGGGCGTCCATGCAAGCCACACGCCGGACGACGGCGGCGCCGGCGCCGGCGCGGGGTGGGTCCAGGACGACCAGGTCGGTGCGACGAGGCAGCCGATCCCAGGCGCGCTCCAGCCTCGCCGCGTGGAACCTCGCCTCGGGCACGTTCAGCCGAGCCAGGTCGATCGCAGTCCGGCTGGCCTCGACCCCCACCGTCTGACACCCCGCGTCGACCAATGCGCCGGCGAACAGGCCCACACCGCAGTACAAGTCGAGCGCCTGCTCCCCCACCTTGGGCTCAAGCCCGGTGAGCACAGCCTCCGTCAGCGCGCGCGCGGCGCCCGGGTGCACCTGCCAGAAACCGTCGGCACGCACGCGAAACCAACGCGACCCGACCTGCTGCCGGACGATGGCGGTGCCCTGTACCGGCTCACCGTCGACCCCCAGCACCGTCGTCTGGTCGGACGCGACGACCACCTGCAGCTCACCATCGTCCCGAGCCCAGCGTGCCAAGTCGTCCGGGCCTGCCGGGTGTGCGATCGGGCAACCACCTACGGGGAGCTCGACCGGTGCGTCCGACCGCCACGCACGCAGGCCGACCCGGCCGTCGCGCACCAAGTAGCGCATCCGTGTCCGCCAACCCAGGCCCTCGTTGTCGCCCGGGACGGACTCGACAATCACGGTCCAGTCGATGCCCGCCAGCCTACGCAGCTGTTCGGCCACCACCTGGGCCTTCAGTTCCAGTTGCCTTGGCAACGCCACGTGCTGGAAGTCGCAGCCACCGCAGCGTCCAGCCACCGGGCACGGTGGCGCCACCCGATCGTCCGACGCTGCGACGACCTCGGCGACCTCGCCCCACCAGAAGCGCGGCTTGGAGTCGTCAATGACCCGGATCGTCACCTGTTCATCAGGAATACCGTGCCGGACGAAGATCACCCGCCCGTCGACGCGGGCCACGCAGTGCCCACCGTGCGCGATCGCTGCCAGCTCGACGGGCCCCAGCAGCGTCTCAGGAACTGCGGTCGACTCGCTGGGCATGGGCTTCCTTCATCTGCTGTTCGGCCGCGGCCTGCCGTCGGCCATGTGCCTGGCCGGAACCCAACTGGTATGGGACCGAAGTCACCATAACCCCTGGCATGAAGTGCAGCCGAGCGCGGATGAGCAGCGCCGTCTGGTTGTGCAGTACCGACTCATACCAGTGCCCCACCACATACTCGGGGATGTAGATGCACACCACGTCGCGGGGGTTGTCGGAGCGGATCTGCTTGACGTAGTCGATGAACGGTTGGGTGATCTGCCGGTAGGGCGAGTCGATCACCCGCAGCCGCACCGGCAGGTCCTCGGCGTCCCATTTCTCGATCAGCTGGGTGGTCTCGTCGGCGTCCACTGCGACTGTGACAGCCTCCAGTGAGCTGGGCATGGTGGCACGGGCGAACTGCAACGCCTTCACGGTCGGCTTGTTGACGGTGTTCACCAGAACGACCGCCCGTACTCGGCTGGGCAGCGCCCGGTCTGACACATCATCCAACGCGGTCTCGTGCGCCACGAGATCGTAGTGGCGGTGGATCATCTTCATCAGACCGAAGATGACCACCATCGCCAGGAGCGCCATCCACGCGCCGTGGATGAACTTGCTGATCAGTACCACGACCAGAACCGTCCCCGTGGCGACCAGACCGACTGTGTTGATCGCTCGGGATCGCCTCATCACGGCCCGAGTCGCCGGGTCGCCCTCGCTGCGCAAGTGGCGCGTCCAGTGCCGGACCATGCCGGTCTGGCTCAAAGTGAACGAGATGAACACGCCCACCACATACATCTGGATCAACATCGTCACCGAAGCGTTGAAGATCATCACCAGCGCGATTGCGCCACCGGCCAACATCAAGATGCCGTTGCTGAACGCCAGTCGGTCACCTCGGGTGTGCAACTGGTGCGGCAGATACCCATCTTTGGCCAGGATGGACGCCAAGGTCGGAAAACCGTTGAAGGCAGTGTTGGCGGCGAGGAAGAGGATGACCACGGTGACGGTCATCAAGAAGTAGAAGCCCGGCCGGAACGAGTCGTAGAAGACGACCTGGGCCAGCTGGCCCATCACGGTGGTCGCCTCCTTGTGGATTTGCTCACCGGCGGGGGTCACGAAGTAGGCACCTTCGCGAACGTCGAGCATCTTCACACCGGTAATTCGGGCCATCGCGACGATCCCGAGCAGCATGCTGACCGCCATGGTGCCGAGCAGCAGCAAGGTGGTGGCCGCATTCTTGGACTTCGGCTTCTTGAAGTTCGGGACGCCGTTGCTGATCGCCTCAACACCGGTCAGCGCCGCGCACCCTGACGAGAAAGTTCGAGCCAGCAGCATGACCACCACGAACCCGATGAACGGGTCGTACTCGGGCGGCCCGACCACCGTGTAGTCAGCGGTCTC
This sequence comes from uncultured Propionibacterium sp., assembly GCA_937867175.1. Classification (GTDB taxonomy): domain Bacteria; phylum Actinomycetota; class Actinomycetes; order Propionibacteriales; family Propionibacteriaceae; genus Brooklawnia. The sequence goes on from CALMKG010000578.1 coordinate 2,568, forward strand.
GGCCCGCAGGTGGCGGCCGAGCAGGAGGATCTGGGTGAACCCCCACGCCACCATCGCGCCGACGCTGATCATGAATGCGTAGGTGGGGATGGCGAAGACGGTGCCGGATTCCCGGACGCCCCGCAGATTCGTCGCCATTATGAGCAGGATCACCAACGCTGCGAAGATGCCCTCACGCCCGGCCAGGACGGGGAACATCGCCTTGGCGTTCTGGATGCCGGAACTGACCGAGACCGCGACCGTCAGCACGTAGTCGACCAGCAGCGCGCTGGCGACGGTGAGGCCGGCGTTCGGGCCAAGGTTAACCGTTGCCACCTCGTAGTCACCGCCCCCGGACGGGTAGGCGTGCACCACTTGCCGGTACGACGCGACCACGATCAACATGACGGCAGCAACCGCCAGGGCCACCGGCAGCGAGAAGGCGAAACCCGCCATCCCTGCCAGCGACAGGGTGATCAGGATCTCATCGGGAGCATAGGCGACCGAGCTCAGCGCGTCAGACGCGAAGACCGGCAGCGCGATGCGCTTGGGCAACAGCGTCTCGCCCAGCCTGGTGCTGGCGAGCTTCGGTCCGATGAGAACCCGCTTGGTGGCGTCCCAAACACTCACGGCCGAACTGTACGCCTGTCTCGTCGCCTGTCAACCCCCCCAAGATGAACTGCTCCCTCAGTTGTACTGCTTGATCATGCCAAGGTGTAGCGTGCTGCCAGCAGATCGGCACGCTCACCATTCGGGAGGTTTCGTGCACATCGTGATCATGGGCTGCGGCCGTGTCGGATCGACGCTGGCACGAGCCTTGGAGGCCCGCAGCCACTCGGTGTCGGTGATCGACCTCGAGACCGGCGCCTTCCGACGGCTCGGACCCGACTTCGCTGGTCGCACCATCGCTGGCGTCGGCTTCGACAGAGACGTGCTGGTCAAGGCGGGCATCCGCAAAGCCGACGGTTTCGCCGCGGTGTCCAGCGGCGACAACTCGAACATTCTCGCTGCCCGCGTGGTGCGTGAACAGTTCGGCGTCACCAACGTGGTGGCCCGAATCTACGATCAGGGACGTGCCGAGGTCTACGAGAGGCTCGGCATCGCCACGGTGGCACCGGTGCGCTGGGCAGCGTCCCAGATGATGCAGAGGTTGTTGCCCAGCATCGTCGAGCCAGACTGGCTCGACCCGGCCCAGGACACCTGTCTGATTCGGTTCGAATTCGCCGACGGCTGGGTGGGAACGCCCCTGGCGCGGGTGGAGGCGTTGATCGATGCCCGGATCCCGTTCATGATGCGCTTGGGACGCGGCAGTTGCCCCGGGCCCGCCACCGTTCTACAGGCCGGTGACCTGATCTGGGTGGCGACACCAACCGCGCGGTTGGCCGAGGTGCGCGGACTGCTCGCCGAAGACCCGCCGAGGCACTAGGAGCTGACATGCGAGTTTGCATTGTAGGAGCCGGCAACGTCGGCCGTTCGATCGCGCGAGAGCTGATCACCAACGGTCACGACGTGCTGCTGATCGAACGCGATCCGCACTCCATCAAGTCCGAAACCGTGCCGGATGCCGAATGGCTGCTCGCCGACGCCTGCGAGATGGACTCCCTAAAGGAGGCCGAGCTGCAGAACTTCGATGTGTCGATCGCGGCCACCGGCGATGACAAGGTGAATCTGGTGTACACGCTGCTCGCCAAGACCGAGTTCGGCGTGCCCCGAACGGTGGCGCGGGTGAACCACCCAAGCAACGAGTGGCTCTTCGATGAGCAGTGGGGGGTCGATGTCGCGGTGTCGACTCCGCGGATCATGTCGGCATTGGTCGAGGAGGCGGTCACCGTCGGTGAGATCGTGCGGCTGCTCACCTTCAAGAAGGGCACCTCGTCCCTGGTTGAGCTGACCTTGCCGGACGATTCCCCTGTAGTGGGACGCAGGGTCCGCGACGTCGAGATGCCGGTCGGTGTGGTGCTTGTCGCCATCGTCCGGGATGGGGTTCCGCGCGCCCCCGAACGCGATGCAGCGATGGAGGCCGGGGATGAGTTGCTCCTGGTCAGCTCCCCGGACGCCGAGCCGGGGCTGCGCCAGATGCTGGCCGGCGACCAGCCCTCCCACGGCCCCCGTAACCTCAGCTGAGACCGCGTCCCCAGCCATCACGGCCTTGAGCGTGGACGAACGGTCCCTGAGGACCATCCACGCTCAGTCCCGCCGCTACGTCACCAACTCGTAGGCAGGGTTGAAGATGGCCGGGTTGCCCTCATGCAGGGTGATGCGTCCCTCAACGCGCATTTTCACGCCTGGGATGATGCCCGGGATGACCCGGCGTCCCATCCAGATCAGCTTGAGGCTGCCGGTACCATCGTGCAGCTCGGCCTCCAGCCAGGCACTGCCACTGCGCGGATTGAGGGTGAGCATCGAGACGGTGCCTTGCACGGTGCCCATGGTGTGCGGCTGAAGATCACGGATCGGGGTTGCCCCTGCACCCACGGCCTCTTGTTCACGTTCACCTGCCACCAATTCCTGGTGGGACGACAACATGCGGCGCAACCAGCTCGGACGACGCAAGGCCAAGGTCCTAAACATCCGGGCGCTCGTCCGGGTCAGAACCGGGCACCGAGGCGGCCATCGAGCTGGGCAGCGTCATCGGGATCAAGTCACCGGGTACCCGCGGCTGTTGATCGCGACGCACGACCGAGTTGCTGAAGAACTCGTACAGCAGCTCCGAAACACCATCGACGCCCGATGCCTGCCCGGCCTCGCCCATCACCACCCCGCGCAACAGCCACCGAGGACCTTCCGCGAACCAGGTCCGGGAGACGTGGAAGACCCGGTTGCCCTTCGGGTCAGTCATGGGGATGATGCGGCGCACCTCGGTGCCGAATGGTCCCTCCACGAGACTGACCTTGCCGCCTGACTTCTGAGTGGCAGCGATCATCTCGTCACGGATCTCGGCGACCATCGAGGTCTGTGCGGGTGCCGCGAACAGGGCGATCTCAATGGCGGACGGGCCTGCCATCGCAAGTGCGGACTGCACCTTCTTGGTGCGCTGGTCGACCTGCAACTGCATTTGTATCCCCTCGAACGGGGTCAGAACGACGCAGCCGAAGTCGAGCCGCTCCACTTCGTCGGCATCCAGATCGACCTCACTGATGTCGAATGGACCGTCCTCACGCCAGTCGCGGCTGGCGTCCAGCCGCTCCCACTCATCAAGGTCATCCTCGGAGTCATCGGCCTCGTCGAGTTCGTCCGTCACTTCGACATCGTCGTCCTGCGAGTCGTCGGTTTCGTCAAGGGCCTCGTCGAGGTCACGTTCCTCGTCGTCCTTGCGCTTGAATCGGCCAAAGATCACGGTTGGTCCCCTTCTTCGATCGAGGCAAGCCTAGCCCCGACCGTGTCACCTCCTGTATCGCCTACCCAAGCGTGGATGCCACCGGTCGACCCGTGGCCGGCGGTGCCGCGCGCGCTGGCAGGCAGTTCGGATACCGGCTCGAACCGGACGCGTGCCACCCGCTGCACCACGAGTTGAGCAATCAGGTCGCCGCGCTTGAGCTTGATGGGTGTTCGTCGGTCGGTGTTGAGCAGACAGACCTTGATCTCGCCGCGGTAACCAGCGTCCACCGTGCCGGGCGCGTTCACGATGGTCAGGCCGCTACGCGCCGCGAGCCCGGAGCGGGGATGCACGAAGCCGGCATACCCGTCTGGCAGCGCGATGGCGATGCCGGTGGGCACCAAGACGCGCTCCCCCGGCTCAATGACGATGTCCACGGCCGTGGCAAGATCAGCCCCCGCGTCACCGGGATGGGCGAACACTGGCATCGGCAACCGGTCATCCAGCATGTGGATGGCGATCACCAGGTCACCGCAGGACGGGTCTTGGCTCATCCGAGCAAGGCTAGCGGTTCGCAGCAGGCACAACCACGACCCCGCAGTGGGATCTAGGATGGCTGATGTGAACGACGAGAAGCATGAGACGCTGGCCTCCAGCATTGAGTTCAAGATCATGGCGGGGGCGTTGGCCGCCCTCTCCACGTTCGTGGTCCAGAAGCTGATCCGCACCGGTTGGAAGCAGATCACCGGGCAAGAACCGCCGGATCCCGATGATCCCGAAGCTTCGACCGTGGCAGCGGTGGCTTGGGTTGCCGCGAGTGCAGTCGGCGTCGCCGTCGTGCAGGTGCTGGCCCGCCGGTTGGCCGCCAACCGCTACGCAGTGCTTGGTCGAAAGCAGACCCCCACCCAGTGAGCCCAGCTCGCCAATGACGCCTCGAAGGCCGCGCGCAGCAATCAGCCTGCGGGCGGCCCGGGGAGCGTCGTGCCTGCAGCTGGCGTGTCCAGCAGCCTACGAACACCAGCGCGGGCGAACAATAGGGCGAGGATCAGCCCGGTGACGGCCCAGAACCCGCCCAGCCTGACTTGGCCGCCGAAGATCAGCGCCACCATTTCGAGTACCACGAACTTGCTGCCGATCAGCAGCCCCCAGAGCAGGAGCCCGGCTAGGGCTTTGCCGACGACGCTGTTGGACGCCTTGACAAGCCTCTTGATGCGGTTCTTCAACAACACCACCAGCTCCAGTACCACCTTCAGCAGCAGCGCGGTGAGCAACGAGAGAGTGAAGGTCTCCGTGATCACCAGCGGCATGTACTCCGCCGCCAGGTTCAGCACCACCACGTAGACAAAGACATCAACCACATCGGCCGGATTCAGCAGTGGTCGCCGCATTTCAACCGCGCTAGCTGTCATTGACTTGACCCTCCGGATTTTGCTCAGTTCGTGGCGCACTGTCGCTTGCTGCAAGCGGACGTACTCTATGTCGGCGGAGCGTTCGTGGCATCCCCCGGCAAGGGTGTACCGACGCCACGGCGCTGTTCGTGAACCGCCGAGCCGGCATCCAGAAGAGCCCCCGCCGCAACGAAGAGGGCTCTATCGTGCTCCAATCGAGAATCGCAGCGGGCGGTCGCCGGCGCTCTGCACGAAGTCGGCCTACACGCAGTCGACGCAGTAGTCCAGGCCGCCGCGAGTCTCGGCGAGTTGACTCCGGTGCTTCACCAAGAAGCAGGACGCACAGGTGAACTCGTCGGCCTGCTTGGGCAGGACGCGGACCGTCAGTTCCTCGTGTGATAGATCTGCCCCCGGGAGCTCAAAGGCCTCTGCGGCCTCCACCTCGTCCTCGTCAACCTGCCCGGAGGTCTTGTCGTTGCGACGACTCTTGAGCTCTTCGAGTGAATCCTCGCTCATCTCCTCGTCTGACTTGCGAGGAGCGTCGTAGTCGGTTGCCATCGTCACCTTTCAAGAATGTGCATTTGGTATGCCACCCGGCAGCGCCGTGTGACGCAACGATGCATGTTGTACCACACCCGCCAAAATCGTGCAGAAAGAAGGACCAATCTTGGGCGCAGGCTTGAGAACGGCGCGGCAGTCCGACGACGCTGGGCGGCGAGGGGTAGGTTACTCGTCAAGGATGTTCGACGCCGTGGCGCCGAGTCCGCTGAAGGCCGATCGAAGACCAGGAGACCGCCAGATGGAAAGCGCACTGACTCCGCGCGAGATCCAGGCCAGGATTCGCGGCGGCGAGTCGTTGACCCGGGTCGCGGAGTTGGCCGGCGTCCCAGTCGAGCAGATCGACGTCTACGCCGGCCCGGTGCTGGCCGAACGTGAGCATGCTGCTCTGCTGGCGCGGGAGTCACAGGTCCGCCGCCGCGGCGAGTCCAGTTCACAACGGTTGCTCGGCGAAGTGGTCGCAGACAATCTGGAAGCCAAGGGTGTCTCACCCGATGACATCCGGTGGGACGCCTGGCGCGATGAGGACCGGCGGTGGACGGTCCAGGCGTCTTGGATCCTCGACGGCGCCGAACGGCAGGCGCACTTCAACTTCGACCTGCGGGGGCGGGTCTCAGCCGCTGCCGACGAGCAGGCCCGGGCGCTGATCAACGAGGCACCCCGAGCGACAGGGCCCGGCGGCGACCCGGACTCCGAGCCGACGATCGACTTGAACGATGAACTGGCGCTCGTCCGTGCCGTACAGGCCGACACCGAACCGCCCGCAGTCGTCCCCGACCAGCCCTCGGCCCGCATCATCAAGCTGCCCGGCGAACTGACCAGGGACGAGGAGCCGAACGACTACGCCCCCGCCGAACTGGAGCAGGTGGACGGCGTTTACGACATCATCCCCAACCCGCGCAATGACATGGACGTGCTCTATGACATGCTGGCGGGCTTCAACGAGGACTCAGTCCGCATCTACGCAGGCCTCACCCAACCAGTCAGCCCCCAACCTGAACAACGGCCCGAACCAGAACAAGTGCGGCAAGCCCAACCGCCGCGGGAACCCGAGCCGGAGGCTGCGCAGACCCCTGTGCCGATGCCGCAGACGGCAGCACCCCAAGCCACGATGACGTCGCGGCCCGCAGCATCGACGCATCCGCGGCCCAAGCCTGGTCCGCGGACGAAGCCGGGGCCGGCGCCCAGACCCGCACCTGCGTCCCAACCGAAGCCGATACCTCAGCCGCCCCAACCGGAGCCGGCGTCCCAGCCTGCGACGCCACCTGCACCTCAACCTCAAGCAGAGCCCGAGGCACCCGAGATCAGCACGCCCGAGGACAGCCAACCCGCGGCCCAGCAAGAGGTCGAACCGATTTCGTCGGTCGCCGAGTCCGAGCAGGACGCCTTGGTGGGCCAGCCAGCAGCCAAACCCGCTCCCCGGCCGAGCAAACGGCGCAAGCGCGCCTCGGTGCCCACTTGGGACGAGATCATGTTCGGCGGACCGCAGCAACCGACGCAGCAGTAGCTCGCGAGGAGGTCAAGCCCGACCCAGGCTTGGGCTCGTACCCCGGCCAAGGCAGTCGACCAGCAGCGGGACGCACATCTCTTCGGCAGTGAGCGAACCGTGCTGGCCCACCAGCGTGAACTCCCCCGGACGAGTCAGCGTCATGATGGACCAGTCCCCCTGCAACGCGACCAGCACATCACCGATCCGCAGACCGATCGAGGGCTCCACCTTGCCGAACCAGCCTTCCTCGATCGCCTCGTCGCGCAACCGGACCACGGCTCGCTCCCCCAGCCGGCGCCGCCATTGAGCGGCCACCTCGTCCGGACGCTCAGCGTAGAGCTGGCGTAGCCGCCCTTCACCGCCGATCAGGTCAAGGCCGTTGAGCAGGCCGGGAGTGTCCTCGATGACGATCTGACGGTCACCGGGCACGTCGACCATGCCGTGGTCGCCTGTGACGAGCAGGCAGGTGTCGGGGTCAAGCTCGCCTCTGAGGTGCTCCAGCCAGGCGTCTATGCCGTCCAGCGTCTGACGCCAAACCTCGGAGCCCCAGCCGTTGCCATGGCCGGCATGGTCCAGGCGCCGCTCATAAGCGTAGACGAGGGACCGCTCCCCTGCGCGAGAGGCGGCCACCACCTGGTCCACCCGGGTCTGATCGTCGAGCTCATCGTCCAAGCCGACGAAATGGGTGCCGCGCAACGCGGCGAGCGTCAGCCCGGTCCCCTCGAAGGTGGCCAACGAAACCGTGCTGACTGCGATCCCAACGCCTGCCAGCGCCTCGAACCAGGTGGGCTCGGGTTGGAAGTCCAGTGGATCGAGCCGATCGTCCCAAGTCAGCGCGTTGATGATCTCATTCATCGCCCGGAACGTGTAACCGACGATGCCGTGCCGCCCGGGCTCACAGCCGGTGCCGAGTGTGCTGAGCGACGTCGCGGTGGTGGCGGGCACGGCGCTGGTCAAGACCAGCCCGTGGTCCAGCAACTCAGCCAGGTATGGGGCCCGCGCCCTTGTGCGATGCAGCAGCTGGTGGCCAAGACCGTCGACCATCACCAAGACATAGCGCTTCGCCGCCGCCAGGCCGAGCACGTCGCTGCTCCCCAACTCGGGAGCCAGATGCGCCGCCACCGCCGGCAGTACTTCGCCCAGCGTGCTGCGTCCATACTCGGGGATCAGGAGATGCGCCACGTCAATGCACTCGCTGCTGCAGCGCCGTACCAAACGAAACCAATCGCCGAACCTGCTCGGGGCCATCGGCTGCCGGGCTCATCCTGACCACCATGTCTTCGCCCACGGCTGAGCCGCTGTAGCCGTGATCGGCCTCACAGTTGGGATCGCCGCAAGTGGCGGGCTCAAGATCGATCTTTCGCATCGTATTCCAACTGAGCGTCAACCAGGTTTCGACAACCTCGGCCGCCTTCGTGCCGAATCGTTCAGGATGGGCCACCACCCGGCTCAGCGCTACCGCACCGAGCAATCGCAACGGCACCGATTCGGTAGAACTGATGGCAGCGCCCCCCTGCGGGTCATCGGTGTGATCATCGGTGTGGCTGACCACCAACCGGGTCGCGGTGAGCACCAGCACGGACATGTGCCGGGTGATGCCCTCATGGGTGAAGGTGGCCTCATGCTGCACGAGGTGGGCCTCCACCGATTCTTCACCGACCGCCAATGCGACCGAATCGGTCACAAGTTGGGGGAAGAAACCGCAGTCGTTGATCTCGCGGACCAACGCGGCGGGCAGTGCGCCCTGACCGGTCAATGATTCATGCCTCACCCAACCATCCTGCCACCTGCCTCGGTCGACTGACGCAGATCGCTAGGCTTGCAGTCATGAAGTCACGGCAGTTCCTCGGGGTCCGCATTGATGACTTCGTCACCCGCCACGTGGTTCGAACACTTCGTCGCAGGGGTTGGCGTGAGGCGATCGTCCCGTTCACCGGCTACGGCACGGACGACCATGTCCGGGTGCTGGGCCGGCTGATCCTGCGTCCGACCAAACCCCGCAGCTACTTGGGAATGTATGCCGAAACCTTCCTGCAGCGACGCGGTTGGCGCAACTTCATCACCGCGCCGGTTCCCAGGCGTCCGGTGACAGTGAAGGTCGGCGAGAAGGACCTGGAGTTGGTGACCGACGGTGGCGGCTACATCGACGTGACCGTGCGCACCTCCGGGATGACCGACGGCTGGCAGCACGTCACCCTGAGCACCGACGAGGCTCCCCCGACCAAGGCCCCTGTGCAGGTGGTTGGGCCGGACGAACAATTCGGGCTCATCAGCGACATCGACGACACCATCTTGTCGACATGGCTGCCCCGCATCCTGCTGGCCGTTTGGAACACGTTCTTCCTCACCGAAGGCAACCGGCAAGCGGTGCCCGGGATGGCGCGGCTATACCAGAAGCTGCTGGCTGGCAATCCGGGCGCACCGATAGTGTACGTCTCCACCGGATCGTGGAACACGTTGCCCTTCCTGAACCGGTTCATGAAACGCCACGGCTTCCCGAAGGGGCCCATGCTGCTCACCGACTTCGGGCCCACCCAGACCCGCTGGTTCCGCAGCGGACCCGAACACAAACGCCGGGCACTGGCCGAATTGGCCCGTGATTTCCCGAACATCAAGTGGCTGATGTTCGGAGACGACGGCCAACACGACCCGGCCGTCTACCGCGAATTCGCGGAGTTGCGTCCGGCACACGTGCGCGCCATCGCGATCCGGCAGTTGTCGGCAACCGAGCAGATCCTTGCCCACGGCACAGCAACCCTGCTGCGAGACAACGCCGACCTGCGCTGGGAACCGCCCGTCGTCCCCGAAGTTGCCGGCGCCGACGGGGATGAACTGTCACCGCAGGTCAAACAGGTCATCAAGTACGGCACAATTCGATGAGTACCGGGCGATCAGGACCCGGCGACGGGCGACCCGACGCGCACCCCGAGTCGCCACAGGACAAGTGAATCGACCAGGAGAGCCGCCACCACATGGCCAAGACGACAAGCACGGACGTGGAGGAGTTCGAGGAACGCATCATTGATGTCGACGTCTCGTCCGAGATGGAGACCAGCTTCCTCGAGTACGCCTACTCGGTGATCTACTCGCGTGCCCTGCCAGACGCCCGAGACGGCTTGAAGCCGGTGCAGCGCCGCATCCTCTACACGATGCACGACATGGGCCTGCGCCCCGACAAGCCACACGTCAAGTGCGCCCGCGTCGTCGGCCAAGTGATGGGGCTGCTGCACCCCCACGGTGACACCGCCATCTACGACGCCTTGGTGCGGCTCGGGCAGGACTGGTCGATGCGCCTGCCCACAATCGACGGGCACGGCAACTTCGGTTCGCTGGACGCTGGTCCAGCGGCCTACCGCTACACCGAGTGCCGGCTTGCCCCAGCCGCGCAGGCACTGGTCGACGGGCTGGACGAGGACACCGTCGACTTCAAACCGAACTACGACGGCAAGGAACTCGAGCCGTCCGTGCTACCGGCCGCCTTTCCCCACCTCCTGGTCAATGGCGCCACCGGGATCGCCGTAGGGATGGCCACCAACATCGCCCCGCACAACCTGGTCGAGGTGACCGGTGCGCTCAAGCACCTGCTCGCACACCCGGACGCCGACCTGGGGACGCTGATGCGCTTCGTCCCGGGACCGGACTTCCCGACCGGCGGCACCATCATCGGCCTGGACGGCATCAAGAACGCGTACGAGACTGGACGCGGCAGCCTCAAACTGCGCGCCACCGCACGGATCGAGCAAACCAGCCCGCGCCGACGTGGCATCGTGGTCACCGAGTTCCCCTATGGGGTCGGGCCCGAGCGGGTCATCGAACAGATCAAGGACCTGGTCGGGCGCAAGAAGATCGCCGGCATCGCCGATGTGAAGGACCTAACGGACCTGACCCACGGCACCCGCTTGGTGATCGAAGCCAAGAACGGCATCAATCCCGAAGCTCTGCTCGAGCAGTTGTACAAGCTCACGAAACTTGAGGACACCTTCGCGACCAACGCGGTCGCCCTGGTCGACGGCCAGCCCCGCACCCTCGGCTTGATCGAACTGCTACAGGTCTACCTCGGCCACCGCATTGAGGTCACCACCCGCCGCACCCGGTTCCAACTGACGCGTGCGAGCGACCGGCTGCATCTGGTCGAGGGCCTACTGCTGGCGATGCTCGACATCGACGACGTGATCGCCATCATCCGCAGCTCCGACGACGTGGCGGAAGCCCGCTCCCGGTTGATGGAGTCGTTCGAGCTGTCCGAGGCACAGGCCAACTACATCCTCGACCTGCAGCTGCGTCGCCTGACCCGGTTGAGCCGCATTGAGTTGGAGGCCGAGCGCGACGAACTCATGGCCCGTATCGCGCACCTCAACGAGATCCTCAACAACCCCGAAGTACTGCACAAGCTGGTCAGCGATGAACTGGACGACGTGGCCAAGCGCTACGGAACCCCGCGGCGCACGGTCTTGCTCGCAGACTCGGGAGTGGTTGCGAGCACCGCCACCCCACTGGAGATCCCAGATGCCCCCTGCTGGGTGATGCTCAGTTCAGCGGGCCTGGTCGCGAGACTGGACAGCGCCGACGAGCCCCCGCCACCGACCGCAGGCCCCCGCTCGAGGCACGACGCGGTCGTCGGGGCGATCCGGACTACCACGCATGCCGAATACGGCGTGCTCACCTCGACCGGCCAGTTGATCAAGATGAAGGTGATCGAATTGCCCTCGGTGCCGCAGACCGCGATCTCGCCCAACCTGCAGGGTGGTTCCCGCATCGGCGAGCTGATCAGCCTCGGCAAGGACGAACGCGTGCTCGGCCTGACGTCGTTCGCCGAGGATTCGCCGGGTCTGGCGGTCGGCACACGCAGCGGCGTGGTCAAGCGCGTCATTCCGCAACTGCTGACCAGCAAGGACTCGTGGGATTTCATCGGCTTGGCGCCGGGCGACGAGGTGGTGGCCGCCTTCGAGCTGCGCAGCGAGGACGACGAACTGGTCTTCATCACTTCGGACGCGCAACTGCTGCACTTCCCGGCGACCGCGGTGCGTCCCCAAGGCCGAGCCGGCGGCGGGATTGCCGGCGTCAAGCTCACCTCGGGCGCCCAAGTGGTCTTCTTCGGCGCCACGCCGGCGCAGGACGCGGTTGTGGTCACGGTCTCGGGCAGCGCGTCGGCCTTGCCCGGAACCGATTCGGGCAGCGTCAAGGTCACTCCGTTCGGGGAGTACCCGGGCAAGGGCCGCGCCACCGGCGGCGTCCGTTGCCACCGCTTCCTGAGAGACGAGGACATCCTCCTGCTCGGTTGGGCCGGGCCACGCCCGGCCATCGCCGCGGCAGCATCGGGTTCGCCGATCGACCTGCCGTCTGCCACCGGCAAGCGCGACGGATCGGGAACGCCGTCGCGCCAGCCGATCGCGGCGGTCGCGAGCCGTCTGCTGCGCTGAGCCCGGACCCACCGCCTCCGGTGGCCCGGGCCCCGCGCAGGAGTGTCAGGCGTCCAGTACCTCCGGATTGAGCAGGTTCACCGCACGCTCTCCCCGTGCATACGCCGCGATGTCCGCGGCCCCGAGCCGGGCTGCGATCCAGGCCGCGGATTTGCTGGCACCGGCCAGGTGTGGCGTGACAGTGATCTTGGACGTCCGCAGTATCCGGTGGTCCGGCGGCAGCGGTTCGGACGGCAGCACGTCGCAGGCTGCGGCAAACAGGTGACCATCGTCCAATGCGTCGCAGAGCGCGTCATAGTCGAGCAGCTGTGGGCGGGCGCAATTCACCACGATGGCCCCCTCCGGGAGCATCGCCAACTGCTCGCGACCGATCATGCCCGCGTTCTCGGCTGTGGCCCGCGCGTGCAGGCTGAGCACGTTGCTGCGTCGCAGCAGTTCGTCCAACGTCCCCACCTGCTCCACGCCCTCAGGCAGTGCGCCGGTGAAGTATGGATCGAAGACCTGCACGTGGGCCCCCATCGCCACCAGCGCGGTGGCGACGCGTCGTCCGATCGCGCCATAGCCCACCAGACCGACCGTCGACCCGAACAGCTCGGGGCCGACGAGTTCGTACCGGTAGTAGTCGCCCCGCCAGTTGCCCGCCTTGAGCTCAGCATCGCGCTGACTGATTTGGCGTGCCGCTGCCAGGATCATCGCCAGCGAGTGCTCCGTAGTGGCGTTGGCGTTGCGGCCGGGAGTGTTGCAGACCTGGATGCCAAGCCTGGTGGCGGCCGCCACATCGGCGTTGACCGGGCCGCCACGGCAGACCACGACCAGTTTCAGGTCGGGGCTGGCTGCCATCACCTTCTCGGTGACCGGCTGTGAATGGGTGAACAAGACCTCACAACCCTGCAGCGCCTCGATCAGCACGTCCTCGTCGCCGTTGGCCTCGCGGACGCCACCGATGTCGACCATCGGCGTAACCGGCCAGTCGTTGCGGATCTGCGTCGTTTGGGCATCCAACCCCAGCTCGCCGATCGCAGTCTGCAGGATCTCCGGAAGGAGGAACCCATCACCAGCCAAAAGGATATGCATTTCCGCTCCTCACGCGTGCTTCAGTTTGTCGAGTTCTGCCGGGGGGAAGGTGGTCTCTCGGTCCCCGAGCAACAGAGCGTGGTACGTCAGCTTCGCGGCCTCCTCCATGTTCAGCGTCTTGCGGTAGGCCGAAGTCACCGAGTCACCCAGGACGCAGATGCCGTGGTTACCGAGCACCACTACGTCGTGGCTACCGTCGCGCAGTTGGTCGGCGGCCGTGTCTGCGAGTTCGTCGGAACCGTTCGTGTAGTACTCGGTGTATCCGTAGCTCCCCACGTAGAACGCGTGATCCTGGGTGATGAAGCGGATGTTGTGTCCCAGCGCGGTCAGCAGCAGTGTGAACTGCGGATGGATGTGGATCACCGCGTGCGCATCGGGACGCGCTTCGTAGACCCGGGTGTGCAGCTTCCACTCACTGGACGGAGCTGGCCCGCGGACCTGGCTACCGTCCAAGTTGAGCACGGCGAACTGGTCAGCGGTCAGCGAGTTGAGCCAAGTACCCTTGCCGGTCACGGCAACCGTGCCGTCCGGCAGACGGACCGACAGGTTGCCCCCAGATGCGAGCACGAGACCCTGGCGGACGGCGTCCGCGCCGATCTGAACAAGTTCCTGGATGGGATCGGCGTTCACTCGGCCGCCTCCTCTGCTCCTGACAGGGCGCGCATCTCACGCATGGCGGCCCAGGCCGGACGAATTGCGTCGCGGCTCAGCCGGTAGACGTCGTAGGCCTTGCGGTAGACCTCATGGTTGACAGGGTTCGGTTCGTAGCTCGAGACCGAGGTCACCATCATCTCGGCGGCGGTCTCCAGGTCTGCGGCTTCGCCGCAGGCGACCAACGCCAAGGTTGCGGCGCCACGGGCACCGGCCTCGGGGGCGGCCTGCCGGACCACGCGTTGGCCGGTGGTGTCGGCCAAGATTTCGCAGATCAGGTCGGAACGGAAGCCACCTCCCGAGACAACGAGATCACCGGTGATCTTGAGCACCTCCGCGCACTCCACCAGGGAGAATGACACCCCCTCGTAGACACTGCGCAAGATCTCGGCAGGTGTGGTGCTGACGCTCATGCCGAGCCAGGACGCCGATGCGTTGGGGTCGAGGAATGGGGCACGTTCGCCGCCCGGGGAGGCGTAGGGAAGATAGACCACGCCCCCGCTACCGGGACGCACGCTGCGGGCCTCAGCCTCGGCCACATCCCAGTCGGCGAACGCCAAGGTGCGCCGAATCCAGTCTAGGTTGGGGGTGCCGGTCATCGGTGGCAGGAACTCCAGAACCTGATGGCCCCGTCCGGTGGCCAGCACCATCGACAGCTCTGAGTGACGTTGCGCCACCGACGGCAGCAATGTCCCGATGAAGCCGGTGGTGCCGAGGATCAGCCAGGAGTCGCCGTCCTTGATGGCACCAAGTCCAGGACCGGTGATCGCGACGTCGATCATGCCGACCGAAACCGGGATCCCGGCTGGCAGGCCAGTCCGCTCGGCGGCCTGGGGGGTGACCGTGCCGCCCGACTCATCTGCTGCGAGGATCTTGGGCAGCGTCGACAGCACCGAATCTAACCCGAGATCTGCGGCGAGTTGGGCATCATGACCCTCACCGGTCACCACGTTGAAGAAGGAGCGAGATGCCTCGGTGTAGTCGGTTGCCAATTCGCCGGTCAAGTTGTACCGGATCCAGTCCTTGCAGTGGAACAGCGTGCCGATCTGCGCCAAGAAACCAGGCTGCTCCGCCTCGAACTCGTCCAGCAGAATGGGCACCAGCGCCGGGAAGATGGTGGTGCCGGTGACCTCAAGGACACGCTGCGCTCGGCCGTCCTGCTGCCACTGGGCGACGCGTTTGCCTGCACGGCCATCCATCCAGATGGCGGCGGGACGCAGTGGCTTGTGCTCCTTGTCCAGCAGCCAAGCGCCGTCGCCTTGGCCAGTCAAACCGACCCCGACGATCTCGTGATCGCCGGTCTTCGAGGTCAGCTCGGCCAGGGCGTCAGCCACCGCCTCCCAGATCTGGTTGAGGTCTTGTTCGGCCTCACCGCGGCGACCATAGTTCACCGGGACGGAACGATGCGCCGCGTTGAGGATTTCGCCGTTCAGGTTGAACGCGACAGCCTTGACCGCAGTGGTCCCCGCATCGACGCCGACGATGATCTTCTCCATGACGACTCCTTCGTGTTCAATGGTGATGTCAACACCGTACATCAGTTCAGCCGCCATGCACAGATGTTCAGCTAGAATGGTGCCATGGCCGACGAGGACGCCAGCAGGACCCGACTCATGATTGATGCCGCTCGCTTGCATTACGAGCACGGCTTGACCCATCAAGAGGTCGCGGACGAGTTCGGCTTGTCGCGGATCAAAGTCACGCGGTTGCTCGCGCAGGCCCGAGCTACGGGCGTGGTGGAGATTCGGATCAACGCCCCCGAAGAGCCCTTCGCAGACCTGGCCGACCGGCTGTGCGAGAGGTACCGGCTTAGCACGGTCTGGATCGCACCCACACTGCCGGACGCGGCGCGGGCAACAACAGCGCTCGATCAGGTGGGCGCCGCGGCGATCGGGCGGATGCTGGAGGGTGGTTCATTGGTGGGTGTCAGCCTGTCGTCCACCTTGGGCCGGGCCATCGAGCAGGTGACGCCCAGGGAACACGCGGGCGCCAGTCCGATCGGCTTCGTCCCGATGGCCGGCAGTTGGGGCGGTTGGCAGCAGGGAATCAACCCTGCCGAACTGGCCCAGCGCCTGGCCCGCCGCGTGGGCGGGCGCGCCTTCAGCTTCCCTGCTCCCCTGCTGGCGCCCTCACCAGAATTCGCGGCTACGCTCACCGCATTGCCTGAAGTGAGCGACGCGCTCAAGCTCGCTCGTGCTGCCGACACCTTGTTGTTCGGTCTTGGGGGCCTGGACTGGACGACCAGCCAACTGCAAGATTCCCTCTCGGATCAGGAGAAGAGACAGCTTGTCGAGCGGGGAGCGGTGGGCGACATCGGCGCCCGGTTCTTCGACACCCGCGGACGTCAGGTCACCAGCGACGTCGATCGACGGGTGATCGGCCTCAGTCTGGACGACATGTCCCATGCTTCGCAACGACTGGTTCTGGCGGCCGGTAAGTCCAAGCTGAAGGCGTTACGAATCGCCCTGTCGGTCGGAATCGCAACGGCACTGTGCACCGACTCGGCCACGGCGAGGGGGCTGCTCGACTGAGTGACCGGGGCGGCGTTGTGGCGAACCGCAGATGCGGCGCAGTCGAGATTACGTAGGCTGGATCAATGCCCTTCAACGACCTGCTCGCCGCGAACGCCGAGTATGCAACTGACTTTGACGACCACCACTTCGACGGCATGGCCCGGGCTGGCGTCCTGATGCTCACCTGCATGGATTCGCGCATCGAGCCGCTGGGAATGATCGGACTCGAGATCGGCGACGCCAAGATCCTGCGCACTCCTGGCGCCCACCTGACCCCGGATGCTCTGATCGGCTGCATCCTGGGTGTGCACGCCCTCAATGTGAACCGCATCATGGTCGTCACCCACACCCGCTGCGCGATGGCGAGCGACACCGACGAAAGCCTGCGGGCGGTTGTCGCCGCCTCCAGCGGCTTGGAGGTCGACGATCTGGGGATCGGCGCCGATCCCCAGCAGCGAACCCGTCTAGTTGCCGATGTCGAGACGTTGCGCAATCACGAACTGATCGGTCGGTTCGCAGAGGTTGGTGGCTTCAGCTATGACGTCGACTGGGGACG
>CALMKG010000579.1 GCA_937867175.1 uncultured Propionibacterium sp.
GTGGTCGTTCCGATGCCCTCGATCTCCACACCAAGCATCGTCAGGAAGACGCACAGATCTTGAACCATGTAGTTCGGTGACGCGTTTCGCAGGATCGTCTCGCCCGGAGTCAGCGCGGCCGCCATCAACGCGTTCTCGGTGACGGTGTCGCCGCGCTCGGTCAGCACTACCTTGCGCTGACCCGGTGCTGTGGGCGTGGTCTTCGCCCAGTAGAAGCCGTCGGTCGCCTCGACCGCCAGGCCGAACGAGCGCAGGACCTGCAGGTGCGGTTCCACCGTGCGGGCGCCCAACTGGCAGCCGCCGGCGTAAGGCAGCCTGAAGTCGTCGACCAGGTGCATCAGAGGTCCTAGGAACATGATGATGCTCCGGGTGCGTCGAGCTGCGTCCACGTCCATGCGTGCCAGGTCGAGCACTGCCGGCCGCACCAAGGTGAGGTCAGCTTCGTCAGCCGACCAGGTGACCTCGACGCCGATGCTCTGCAAGACCTCGAGCAGCCGGTTGACCTCCTCGATGTGCGCGATTCCGCGCAGCACCGTGCGTCCCTTGTTCAACAGGCTCGCGCAAAGCAGTGCGACCGCGGCGTTCTTGGACGAGCGGGTCTCGATCGAACCGGACAAGGAGGTCTCGCCGTCGATCCTGAGGTTCATCGAGGCTCGCCCACCGGGAACGATCAAGGGGGATTCCAGCGCATTCGCGATTCGGTTGATCATCTCGAGCGACAGGTTCTGGTTGCCCGACTCAATGCGATGGATCGCGCTCTGGCTGGTGTTGAGGAGGCTCGCCAGTTCGTTCTGGGTCAGGCCGCGCTGCTTACGCGCGTCCCTGACCAAACGTCCAATGCTCGCCGGCGACGTGGTCTGAGTCACCATGAAAATCTAACTCACATGTGAGATGACCGCAACTCAGCGGCAACCGCGTCTCGCGAAGCCGATGCCAATAGACTGCCGGGCATGAGCGCACATTTCGACGTTGTCGTCCTTGGCGCCGGACCTGGCGGCTATGTAGCCGCCATCCGCGCGTCGCAACTCGGCTTGAAGACCGCCATCATCGAGAAGCAATGGTGGGGAGGTGTCTGCCTGAACGTGGGCTGCATACCGACCAAGTCGCTGCTGCGCAACGCCGAACTGGCCAACATCGTCCTGCGCGAGGCCGACAAGTACGGCATCTCCGGCAACATCTCCGTCGACTACGGCAAGGCCTTCCACCGGAGCCGGGACGTGGCCGACAAGTCGGCCAAGGGCGTCCACTACTTGACCAAGAAGAACAAGATCACCGAGTTCGACGGCTGGGGCACCTTCGTTGATGCCAAGACCATCGAGGTGGCGGGCAATGACGGTTCCACCCAGCAGGTGACCTACGACAACTGCATCATCGACGTGGGCGCTACCGTGAAGTTGCTGCCCGGCACCCAGAGGTCGGCCAACGTGTGGACCTACGAGGAGTTGATCGGTTCGGAGGAACTCCCGAAGTCGATCATCATCGGCGGATCCGGCGCGATCGGCACCGAGTTCGGCTACGTACTCAACGCCTACGGTGTCGAGGTCACCATTGTCGAATTCCTCGACCGCATGGTTCCCACCGAGGACGCCGAGATCAGCGCAGAGTTGCTCAAGGCGTACAAGAAACTGGGCATCAAGGTGCTCACCAGCACGGCCGTCAGGGCTGTCGAGGACACCGGCTCCGGGGTGAAGGTGACAGTCGAACCTGCCAAGGGCGGTGAGCAGCGGGTACTGGAAGCCGACAAGATGCTGCAGGCGATGGGCTTCGCGCCGCGGATCGCCGGCTACGGCATCGACAAGACCGGCGTCGCGCTGACCGACCGTGGCGCGATCGCGATCGACGACTACTGCCGCACCAACGTTGCGGGCATCTACGCGATCGGCGACGTGACCGGGAAGATGATGCTCGCCCACACCGCCGAGGCGCAGGGTGTGGTCGCCGCCGAGACGATCGCGGGCGCCGAGACCATGCCTGTCAACTACGCGATGATCCCGCGCGCCACCTACTGCCAGCCGCAGATCGGCTCGTTCGGGCTGTCCGAGCAGCAGGCGAAGGACGCCGGCTACGAGGTCAAGGTGGCCAAGTTCCCGTTCTCCGCCAACGGCAAGGCAAGAGGCATGGGTGAGACCGTCGGCTTCGTCAAGCTCGTCGTCGAAGCCCAGTACAACGAGATCCTCGGCCTTTCGATGATCGGCCCAGAGGTCACCGAACTGCTGCCCGAGTACCAGTTGGCCCAGCAATGGGACCTGACCGCTGACGAGGTGGCCCGCGTCGTACACGCCCACCCGACGCTGTCGGAGACACTCAAAGAGGTCGCAGAGGGTGTCTGCGGCCACATGATCAACTTGTAAGCGAGAACGACAGAACCAGTTGTCCCAACAGCGAGCAACGTGGGCCCCTCGCGGCCGGCTCGGGTCGGTTCGGGGCCCAGACAGCCAACCTCACCGTGCCACCACCACATACTCGACGGCTTCCCTTCGAGCAGCCCTGCTGTGGGTGCCGAAGTGATAGCGATGCGGGAGCTCGACGACCTCGGGCGCTGCGCCCTTCACATCACGAAGCATGCCGACAAGCGCCTCCAAGTCGGGCACGGCGTTCGAGCCGTACGAGAGCACGATGGTGGAGTCTCGGAACTGCTCGAACATGGCTACCAATGCCGACACGATGGTGCGTTTCGAACCGAAGGCAGTAGGACGCTTGGGGAGCTTGCGCGTCGTGGTCCCTTTCATGACTGCGGCGGTCCCGCCCTGCCAGTAGTCAGACAACCCCTCCAAGAACCAATAGCGCTTCAGATAGTCATTGTCGTCACGCGGGGGTGCGTAGGGAGGGTCGAGGTAGACCAGATCGGCATTCGTCGGTGCCGCACTCACGTCGCCCTGCGCTGCAAGACAGTGTTCTCCTTCGAAGACAGCCGAGTTCCACGCGTCCACGCAAGCCACGAACTGTTCTGAAAGGGGCGTGTGCAGCCAGGCACGCCCATCGTCGTAACGCAGCCCGGTAACAGTGAAGACGCCACGAGGCTGCTTGCGTGCTGCGGCCAACACGAGTGCGGCCACCGCGAGGTGGCGCTTCGAACCCGCAAGGCGGTCAATGTGCGACCAAGCAGCGTCCAGGAAGCGCAGGTCTTCAGGTGTGAAAAACAAGCCGTCATATGTGCGGCTGATGAAGTCGCGGCCGTCACGGTTACCGCCGTCCACGATGAGCCGCACATCCTCGTCCGAGAGCCGTTGCCCCTGATTCGCGCAAGCTGCCTTCGCCAGCGTCACTGGGAAGTTCAGGTAGTCCCGCGAGGTCACCGCGTACCCCAGAGCCTTCAGAAGGTAAGAGACAACACCCGACCCCGAGAACGGATCGAGCGCGGTCTTGCCGCCCACCTCTTCGAACACTGAAGCAAGCGTGGGCAGGAGTCGATACTTCGAGCCCATGTAACGCAGGTGCGGGTAGCGATCTGCCTGCACCAACGCGGGCGCAGACACATCGAGGAAGGGTAACTGCCGCGATGACATGGACAACCTCGAACTTTCGCGTGCCACTCTACGACCCGCCACCGACAGGCCATCACAGGCGCGCAACCCACGCCACGTCGCGGCCCCACGGCACCTCTGCCGGACGACGACAGGCACGCCCGTGTTTCATCGTCGCGCTGCACCACAACAGACCTGGGCCTGAGACAACCCCGAGGCCGCCGGGCTTCGTTGTGTCCGGGGCCCTTCCCGGACCATCACAACGACACGAGCTAGAGCGGTACCCGTCTGGCGCGGCAAGCCACCTCGACCCCGAAGAAGTCCTCCAACCAGAACGCCAGGTTCCCGAGCACGCGGTGGCATCCGAGAATCCGGCGCTGGCGGTCCTGGTGCCGTATGTCGCAGAGGACACCCGGTTCCGGGTGCTCACCCTCAGCGCCGACAGTGTCCGCTTGTTGGAGGGCACCATCAATTCCTTGGGTGAGGCGGACCTCGGCCCGATCCCCGCCGACTGCGACAGCATCTTCGGCCACGTCGAGAATCAGGAGCATCTGCAACACTCCTCGTCCCGCGACGGTTCGCCGTACCACGGCCATGCCAGCGACGTGTGCGCGACACCAAACGCCTGCCGCTGGACCTCGCGACCGAACGCATCAACGAGGCTTGGGCCAAGGACCAGGCGCTGCTGGACACCCACGACATCATCCGGGCCGCGGGTGAGGGCCGGGTCGACTCACCGTTCCTCACTGGAGGAGCCGTCACGGCCGATCCACGCCTCGAGCAGGCGGTCCGGCTAACCTTGCAAATGGGCGGTGAGGTGCATGCCCTGGCCGATGGTGACCGTCTGGCAGCAGCGCTGCTGCGTTACTGAGGAGCAAAGATGACCTTGCCCGACTTGGTGGTCTGTGGTTTCGACGATTCGCCGCAGTCCCTGATGGCAGCCCACTGGGCAGCCGACTGGTGCACCCGGCTGCACATGAGACTGCGTCTGCTCGCGGTCAGTGGGACGGTGGGCACCGCCAGCCGTGACATCAGCCGAGGCCGTCCCGCAGAACCAGCAGATCAGCAGGCTGAGTTGTCGGCGCAGCTCGAACAGGTGCGGGCCCACCTCACCGAAAGCTACCCGACGCTGTCGATCGACAGCGTCGTGCTGGGCGGCCTGCCGGCCGATCAACTGATTGAGGCCTCCCGGGCCGGTGCGCTGTTGGTGATCGGCACACGCGGTCTGGGCCCAGCGCTGTCGAGCCTGCTCGGGGGTGTGGCCGAGCACGTGGTGACCCGCGCCCCGGGACCGGTCGTGGTGGTACCCAGCACCCTGACCAGGGCGCGCGAGCACGTGATCACCCTCGGCATCGACCCGCAAGGGCCGAGCTTCGAGGCCGCTCGATTCGCCCTCGAAGCCGCCGAGCGGATGGCGGTCGGCCTGCGCGTGGTGGCGTGCGTCGAGGCGGGGGAGTCACCCGACCGTGCTGCCATGATGCTCGACGACAGTTTGGCCACGGCGATCGGTGACCACTCCGATCTCCCGATCGACCAGCGGGTGGTTCGGGGCCGTTCGCACGAGGTACTTGCCGAGGCGGCTGCCGGCACCGAACTGTTGGTCGTCGGCAGCCGGGGCAGGAGCGGCCTGACCGGGCTGTTGCTTGGGTCCACCAGTCGCCGCGTCGTGCGCGAGGCCAGCGTCCCGACCGTGGTGGTCAAGCCTGGCCAAGAGCAGGGATCATCGCGCGCCGCTGGGCGGAGTTGAGGGCATTGGTCCGACGCGCTCCCAGGGAGGAACCGTGACCGGGGCAACACTGAGTGAACTGCGTGCCCAACTCGTCGACGGGAACGACCCCACCCTTGTGAGTTGTTCGACACGTCCTACCTAGTCACTGGTAGTGAGGTGGCAGTCAGCGGGCCCGACGGTGCTGTCGATCACGTCCGAATCGCGCGACTTGCCGCCATCGAACAACGCATCCGGATCCATCGCGGCGACGACCTGATCGTCACAGCCGACCTGACTGCCGCCGACCCGATGGCCGAACCGGTACGGATCGGCTACTCCCTGCCCGAGGTACTTGATCGCGTCCAAGTTGGCGACCGCGTCTACTTCGACGACGGCGAATTCGGTGGCCGCGTCATCGCGAAGACAACAGGCGGACTCCGCGTCCAGATCGACCAGATCGACGACGCTGGCGCCTGGCTACGCGCCGAGAAGGGCATCAACCTGCCTGATTCAGACCTCGGCCTGTCGGGTCTCACCGAAGACGACCGGGCGGTACTGCCCTTCATCGTGGAACATGCCGACGGTGTGGAGATGTCGTTCGTCGACACCGCAGACGACCTAGCGGTGGAGGCGGGGTTCGCCCGGATGGGTGAACTCCAGGAAGAGATCATGTGGCTTTGCGAGGCTGCTCACGTGCCGGTGATCTGGGCCACCCAGGTGCTGGAGAATCTGGCGAAGTCCGGACGCCCGTCTCGCGCCGAGGTGACCGACGCCGCGCTATCAGTGCGCTCCGAGGGCGTGATGCTGAACAAGGGGCCTTTCATCCTGGACGCGGTGAGCTTCCTGGACCACCTGCTGACCCGGATGTCCGACCACCTCGACAAGAAGAGCCCGCTACTGCGGCGGCTCCGGCTGGGCGGCGGCAATGACTAGGCCGCGCGTGACCCAGTTCGGTTGAGTCCGCGGGATAGCGTTGAGCTGTGGCCCACATCCTTCAGATTGATCCGATCACCAGTTCAGCGGAGGACGTGGCCGAAGCCCTGGGGGCTGATCCGGAGCACGGTCTCAGTTCGGCGGAAGCCGCCCAGCGACTCGCCGAACAAGGCCCCAACGAGCTGCGGGGCAAACCGTCGACACCCAAGTGGAGGCGATTCGTCGAGCAGTTCAATTCGCCCCTGATCTACCTGCTGCTTGCGGCCATTGTCGTTTCTGCAATCGCCTGGGCGCTGGATACCAGTCCGGACGCCGGGGCCGTGCCGGTGGACGCCATCGTGATTGCCCTCATCGTGCTGCTGAACGCCGTCCTCGGCTACGTCCAGGAGGCCAAGGCCGCCGACGCGGTAGCCGCCTTGCAGGCAATGACCAAGGCGCATTCGCTCGTCCTGCGAGATGACAGGCGCATCGAAATCACGTCTTCGGAGTTGGTGGTCGGCGACATCCTTGTGCTGGAGGAGGGCGACGAGGTCGGCGCTGACGGACGTCTGATCTTCTCGTCGGCCCTGCGTATCGCCGAGGCCTCGCTGACCGGCGAGTCCGAACCGGTCTCGAAGGAACCCGAAGCGCTGTCCGGTGAGGTGTCGCTGGGCGACCGGACGAACATGGTGCACAGAGGCACCGCGGTCACTCAGGGCGTCGGACGTGCGGTGGTGACATATACCGGCATGGACACCGAGATGGGTGCAATTGCCGCCATGCTCGACAGCACCGAGGAAGAGCCCTCCCCACTGACCAAAGAGGTCGAGTACCTGGGCAAGGTGCTGGGTATTGCGGTCATCTTCATTGCGGCCATCGTCATGGCCACCTCGATCTTGATGTCGCCCAACCGTGACCTCCCCGCGGTCATCGCTGCCCTCATCTTGGCGGTGTCGTTGGCGGTCGCGGCGGTGCCTGAAGGGCTGGCGGCGATCCTGACTGTCGTGCTGTCCCTGGGCACCCAGCGCATGGCGGCGCAGAACGCCATCGTCAAGGACCTCAGCTCGGTCGAGACGTTGGGTTCGGCATCGGTGATCGCGTCCGACAAGACCGGGACGTTGACCCGCAATGAGATGACCCTCCAGAAGGTCGTGACGGCCAGCGGTGAGGTAGAGATTAGCGGGGTCGGTTACAGCCCGGAAGGCGGCGTCACGCAATCCGGCAAGCCGCTTGCGGCTGACGTGCTGAGCGAGGCGCAGGTTGCCCTGCGGGGCGGCTCGATCGCCAACGACGCCAGCCTCGACCGGGACGAGGAAGGCCTCTGGCAGATCCAAGGGGATCCGACAGAGGCCGCCTTCCTGGTGGCGGCCCACAAGATAGAGGGCGTCATCTCCGACATCAGGGCCTACGAACGGCTGGGTGAGGTGCCGTTCACCAGCGCCCGCAAGATGATGTCGGTGGTCGGCGAGCTGCCGGACGCGGGCACCGTGATGTATACGAAGGGTGCCCCGGACGTCTTGTTGTCCAGCTGCAGCTCGGTCTTGGTGGGCGAGAAAGAAGTAGCGCTGGACGACGCGCGGCGTGCCCGGATCCTGGCAGAGACCGAACGGCTGGCCGGACAGGCCTACCGGACCTTGGCGGTCGCCTACCGCGAGCTGTCGAGCGTTGATGAATTGGGCGACGAGTTCGACGAGGACGACGAGTCCGACCTTTGCTTCGTCGGCATCGTCGCCATGATCGACCCGCCGCGCACCGAGGCATCCGACGCCATCGCAGAGGCGCACCGGGCGGGCATCCGCGTCCTCATGATCACCGGCGACCACCCCGCCACGGCAGCGAGGATCGCGTCCGATCTGGGCATCGTGGAATCCGACACGAGAGCGCTCACCGGCAGCGAGATCGACAAGATGGATGACGCGCAGTTCGACCAGGCGGTCCGCGACTTTTCGGTTTTCGCGCGGGTCTCCCCGAAGCACAAGATGCGGATCGTCGGCACGCTCCAGGCACAGGGGGAGATCGTCGCGATGACCGGCGACGGGGTGAACGATGCCCCGGCCCTGAAGGCCGCCGACATAGGCGTCGCCATGGGTATCACCGGTACCGAGGTGACCAAGGAGGCCGCCAACATGGTGCTGGCCGACGACAACTTCGCCACCATCGTGGCCGCCGTCAAGCAGGGCCGCATCATCTTCGACAACATCCGCAAGTTCCTGCGGTTCCTGCTCAGCTCGAACATGGGTGAGGTGATCACCGTCTTCTTCGGTACGCTGCTGGCCGGCGTGCTGGGGCTGCGACTGGCAGACGGCACGATCGTAGCCCCGCTACTTGCCACCCAGATCCTGTGGATCAACCTGCTGACCGACTCGGCGCCCGCTTTGGCGATGGGGGTCGATCCGGCGGTTGACGACGTGATGGCCCGAAAGCCACGCAATGTCACCGAGCGCGTCATCACCAAGCACATGGGGGTCCGGGTTCTGGTTCTCGGCGCAGTAATGGGCGCCTCCACCTTGTTCGTACTCGACTGGTTCCTGCCGGGCGGACTGTTCGATGGCTCGCAGAGCGTTGAGCTGGCCCGCACCGCGGCCTTCACGACGTTGGTGCTAGCCCAGCTGTTCAACGCGTTCAACTCGCGCTCTGCCTACAACAGCGCCTTCAAGGATGCGTTCTCCAACCACTGGCTGTGGTGGGCCGTTCTGCTCGCAGTCGCGCTACAGGTCCTCGTGGTGCAGGTGCCGTTCCTCCAAGGGGCCTTCGGCACCACCGCCATGACCTTGAAGCAGTGGCTGATCTGTGCGGCGGTCGCGTCCTGCGTCTTGTGGGCCCAGGAGGCGCACAAGCTGATCCTGCGCGCTCGCGGCCGCTCCGACATCGACGAGTAGCCGCTGGCGCCGCTGCCCTGCGGGGCTCGGTAACACCTTCGTTACGACATTGTTGGTCGTCTGAGACGCCTCGGCGCTGATTGCGCCTGCGTAATAGTCTTCGGGCACAACTGATCGATTGATCGAAAGAGGTTTTTAATGAAGCGCAGGTTCGCCGCCATCGCGGCCGCTGCACTGTCGCTGTCGCTGCTGGCCGGTTGCGGCAGTAGCGGCTCCGGCACGTCAGGTTCCAGTGCGGACACCGTCAAGGTTGGCCTCAACTACGAACTCTCGGGGCCGGTCGCCACCTACGGTGACGCCAGCGTCAAGGGCATCCAGATGGCCGTCGAAGAGATCAACGCCGCCGGCGGGGTCAACGGCAAGCAGATCGAAATCGTCAAGTACGACAACAAGTCCGAGCCGGCCGAGGCCACCACCTTGGCCACCAAGTTGATGACCAACGACAAGGTCGTCTCGGTCATCGGCCCGGCCACCTCAGGATCGTTCAAGGCGACCATTCCGGTCGCCAACCAGAACAAGGTCCCTGTGGTCTCGGGTTCGGCCACTGCTGACGATCTGCTGGTGCAGAACGGCGTCCTGCAGGAGTTCGCTTTCCGCACCTGCTTCTCAGACTCGTACCAGGGCACTGCCATGGCCAACTTCGCCACCCAGAGCCTGTCTGCGAAGACCGCGGTGATTCTGAAGGACACCTCCTCCGACTACGCGAAGGGGCTGGCGGACAACTTCGCCAAGCAGTTCACCGCCAACGGTGGCACCATCGTGGCCGAGGAAGGCTATGTCGCCGGTGAGACCGAGTTCAACCCGATCGTGACCCGCATCAAGGGCCAGTCCTTCGACGTGATGTACGTTCCCGGCTACTACAACGAGGTCGGTCTGATCATCAAGCAGGCTCGTGATCAGGGCATCGACCAGCCGATTCTGGGTGGCGACGGCTTCGACTCTCCTGGTCTGCTGGAGAAGGCAGGGGCGGCGGCCTTGAACCAGGTCTACTTCACCAACCACTACTCGTCGCTGGACCAAGATCCGACGGTGCAGGACTTCATCAAGGCGTTCAAGGACAAGTACGGTGAAGAGCCGAATGCGTTCCACGCCCTGGGCTATGACACCGCCTACTTCGTCGCGGATGCAATCAAGCGCGCCAGTGAACCAACCGGCGAGGCGATTCAGCAGGCGATGGCCTCGACAACCGACTTCTCCGGGGTGACGGGCACCTTCAGTATCGATCCCGAGACCCACGAGCCGGTCAAGTCCGCCGTGGTCATCGGGCTGAAGGACGGCGTCCAGGTTTCGGCCGAGCGGTCGTCTCGCTGACCTATCCTCAGGTGGGGTGGGAGGTAGGTCCTCTCACCCCACCATCGGTGTCCTGATCAGGAAGCAGAGATGGAACAGTTCCTCCAACAGGTGGTCAACGGCTTGTCGATCGGCAGCATCTACGCCCTCATCGCGCTGGGCTACACGATGGTCTACGGCATCATCCAACTGATCAACTTCGCCCACGGCGACGTCTACATGGTGGGGGCCTATGTGGGCTACGCCAGCATGTCCTTCCTCGGTCTGGACTTCTTCACCTCGTTGCTGGTCGCGATGGCCGCCTGCACCGTGCTAGGGGTCATCATTGAGCGGGTGGCCTACAAGCCACTGCGCAACTCCACCCGGATCGCCGTGCTGATCACCGCCATCGGCGTCTCGCTGCTGTTGGAGTACACGATGATGTACTTCGTGGGCCCCGAGCACCGCGCCTATCCGGCACTGCCGGGGTTCATGTCGCACACCTTCCACTTCGGGGAGGTGGTCATCACCATGCTGCAGATCATGATCGTCACGATCTCGATCGTGTTGATGATCGTGCTGCAGTTCATCGTCCGACGCACTCGGCTGGGCAAGGCGATGCGGGCCGTCTCCCAAGACCGCGACGCCGCCCAGTTGATGGGTATCAGCGTCGACAACACCATCTCGTTCACCTTTGCGCTCGGCTCGGCGTTGGCCGGCGCGGCAGGGGTGCTGGTGGGGGTCTACTACAACTCGGTCAATCCGCTGATGGGGATCCTGCCCGGCCTGAAGGCCTTCGTCGCCGCAGTGCTGGGTGGTATCGGGCTGATCCCCGGCGCCCTGCTCGGTGGCTACGTGATCGGCGCCACCGAGACGTTCGTGGCCAGCATCGGCTTCTCGATGCTGCGGGACGCGGTCGTCTTCGCCCTGCTGATCATCGTGCTGATCTTCAAGCCCAGCGGACTGCTCGGCAAGAACGTGCGGGAGAAGGTCTGATGAATCCACGCCTGAAGTCGATCCTGGCCAAGACCGCCGTTGCGGCGGTCGTCTACGTCGGTGTGCTGCTGCTGGTGCAGGTGGGCATCATCGATGCCTATCTGCAGGCCACCATGGTGACCATCTGCGTCAACATCATCTTGGCGGTCAGCCTCAACCTGGTCACGGGTTTCACCGGACAGTTCTCGCTCGGGCACGCCGGGTTCATGGCGATCGGGGCATACTCGACGGCGCTGATCACGATGTCGATGCCGACCGTCCTCGGTTTCATCCTCGGGCTGCTGGTGGGCGCCATCCTGGCGGCACTGGTCGGTTTCCTCATCGGGCTGCCCACCCTGCGGTTGCGGGGGGACTACTTGGCCATCGCCACGTTGGGCATGGCTGAGATCATCCGCGTCCTGCTGCTCAACTTCGAGTTCAGCAATGGCGCAGCAGGTCTTTCGGGTATCCCGCAGTTCGTCAACTGGAATTGGCTGTTCGTGCTCACTGCGGGCACGATCGTGCTGATCAGCAACTTCCTCAACTCCCGGCACGGACGCGACTGCATCGCGGTGCGTGAGGACGAGATCGCCGCCGAATCCATCGGGGTGCGCTCCACCCAGGCGAAGACGCTGGCGTTCAGCGTCGGTGCCTTCTTCGGCGCCATCGCCGGCGGGGTCTACGCGTCCTACTTCTACTTCATCAAGCCCGACCTGTTCGGCTTCATGCAGTCGATCAACATCTTGGTGATCGTGGTGCTGGGCGGCTTGGGTTCGATCTCCGGTTCAATCATCGCAGCGATCCTGCTGGCGGTCGTATCGACGCTGCTGCAACCCTTCCCCGAGATCCGAATGATCCTGTACTCGCTGGTGCTGGTCGTTCTGATGGTCTTCCGGCCGCAGGGCATCATGGGGTCGCGCGAGCTTTCGTTGTCGTTGTTCTCCAAGTTGCTACCGGGCCGACGCCAGACGCGCACGAAGGTGACTGCGGAGGACGCCGCATGAGCACCCCGATCCTGGAGGTGACCGACCTCACCCGCCACTTCGGCGGCCTGGCGGCGCTGAGCAACGTCGACATCACCCTCGAAGCAGGGGAGTTGGTCGGCCTGATCGGTCCCAACGGTGCCGGCAAGACCACCGTCTTCAACCTGCTGACCGGTGTCTACCCGCCGTCAGCCGGCACCATCACGTTCACGCCCGCGGGCACCCCGATCAACCTGGCGGGACGCAAACCCTACGACATCTGCCGGGCCGGGGTGGGGCGTACTTTCCAGAACATTCGGCTCTTCAAAGACCTGTCGGTGCTCGACAACGTCATCATCGCCATGGAGCAGTCACAGACCTACCCGCTGCTGGGATCGTTCCTGCACACCCCGGCCTGGTCGACGGCGCGGGCGGAGGTGCGGGAACGCAGCCGCGAATTTCTGAGGGTGCTGAGCTTGGAGGACAAGGCGGACGAAACCGCCCGCAACCTGTCCTACGGAGACCAACGACACCTCGAGATCGCCCGTGCGCTGGCCACCAATCCGCGGCTGCTGTTGCTTGACGAGCCGGCCGCCGGCATGAACCCCGCAGAGACAGCCCAGCTGACCGACTTGATCAGCTGGATCCGCAAGAACTATGACCTGACCATCTTGCTGATCGAGCACGACATGAGCCTGGTGATGGCCATCTGCGAGCGCATCTACGTGCTGGACCACGGCACTGTGATCTCCTCCGGCACCCCGGACCATGTCCAGCACGACCCGCGGGTGATCGAGGCCTATTTGGGTCAGGAGGTCGAGGATGTTTGAGATCAAGGATCTTCGGGTCAACTTCGGCGGCATCCAGGCGCTCAAGGGCATCTCGCTGAACGTGCAGGCCGGCGAGGTCGTCACCCTGATCGGGGCCAATGGCGCCGGCAAGACCACGACCTTGCGTACCGCGTCCGGGCTCGAACGACCTGCCTCGGGCCAGATCTGGCTCGACGGCAAGGATATTACGAAGATCTCCCCCCAGGATCGGGTGAAGCGCGGTCTGGTGCACGTGCCTGAAGGCCGCCGGGTCTTCCCGCAAATGAGTGTGCTGGAGAACCTTGAACTCGGCGCCTTCCTGCGTCGCGACAGACGAGGTGTGGCGGCCGACCTGGAGCAGGTCTTCCAGCGGTTCCCGGTGCTCGCTGACCGCCGCACGCAGGACGCAGGCACACTCTCCGGCGGCGAACAGCAGATGCTGGCGATGGGCCGGGCGCTGATGTCAGCACCCAAGGTGTTGCTGATGGACGAACCGTCCATGGGTCTGGCGCCACTGTTCGTCCAAGAGATCTTCAGCATCATCGCGGGTATCAACGAAACCGGGACGACCATCCTGTTGGTGGAGCAGAATGCCAACATGGCGCTGCAGGTGGCCAGCCGAGCGTACGTGATGGAGACTGGCAACGTCGTGCTCAGTGGTCCTGCAGCCCAACTGTTGGCGACCGAGGAAGTGCGCCGCGCCTATCTTGGAGGGTGACCAATGTTCGTGAAATGGCGGATGACGACCAACCCGTTCACCATTGGGCCGGACGCGACCGTGCCTGAGGCGATTGAGGTCATGCAAACCAAGAAGGTGCGGAAACTGCCGGTGATGGCCGGCGGCAAGCTGGTCGGCGTGGTCTCACAATCTGACATCGACCGCGCGTCCCCGTCGGCTGCCACGTCCTTCAGCGCCGGCGAGATCGCCTACCTCTACAGCAAGCTGAAAGTCTCGAAGGTGATGACCCGCAATCCGGTGACGATCAGCCCGAGCGCACTGCTCGAAGAGGCTGCGATCGTCATGCGCAACCGCCGGATCGAGATGCTTCCGGTGCTCGACGGCGACCAATTGGTCGGGGTGATCACCGAGAGCGACATCCTCGACGCATTCATCGAGCTGAACGGCGCCCGGGAGAAAGGCACCCGGCTGGTCATCGAGGCAGACGACCGGCCCGGCGTGATGGCCAGGCTGGCGACCATCACAGGAGACTTCCAGGCGAACATCACCCATATAGCCGTCTACCGGGGCAACCTGGAACGCAGCTTGGTGATTCTGGGCGTCAACACCGTGAACACCGAGGAAATGGAACGGCGGATCGCGGAGGAGGGTTTCACCCTCAAATACCGCCTCCGCAATGGTTGAAGCCGGGCCGGGCGATCCGAATGGGCAATTCACTGCGGCGAGGCCTCGTGATGACCCTCGCGGGGTTGGCAATCCTGTCGTTGTTGGTGGGCTGCGATGGTTCGGCCGGTGCGCAGCCCCATTTCGGCCAGACCATCAAAATCGGGCTGAACCTCGAGACGTCCGGCAATCTGGCTTGGTACGGAGGTGCCGCGCTCAAAGGTGCGCAGATCGCGATCGACGCAGCCAACGCGTCCGGCGGCATCGGCGGTAGGCAGGTGCAGGCGATGGTCGTCGACAACATGTCGCAGGCCGGCCGTACGGTTGCCTTGGGCACTCAGCTGATGAGCCAGGAGAAGGCGCTTGCCGTGCTCGGGCCGGCCACCGAAGATCTCTTCCGGGCGACCGTGACCGTTGCCGACCGGCACGAGATAGTGGCGGTCTCGCCCTTGGCCTGCGGTAGCCGCGTCCTGGCGATGACCGAGCAGGCACCGCACCCTTACGTCTTCCGCAGCTGCTTGGGATACGCCCAGCAGGGCCGGACGATGGCCAACTTCGCTGCCGCGAACCTGTCAGCACGCAGCGCGTTGGTGCTGCGCACGACTGAGGGACCATTCGCAGACTTCGCGGACGCGTTCATCGCCGAGTTCACCGCGAGCGGCGGGCAGATCATCGCCGACGAGGTGATCGGCCCGGGCGAGACAGACCTGTCACGCTATGTCACGCAGCTGGCGCAGACACCGGTGGATGTGGTCTATGTCGCGACCGGGTCCGCCCAGGCAGCGCACCTGATCGGCCAGCTTCGCGGGGCGGGCCTGAAGCATCCGGTGCTCGGCATCGAATCGTTCAATGACCCGGTGCTGCGTGACATCGCCGGCGCCGGGGCCCTGACGGGGGTCTACTTCACCGTCGACTTCTCCTCTGCGGACAGCCGGAATCCGCGCGTCCAGGAGTTCATCGACGCGTATCGGAACGCTTGGAACGGGGAAGAGCCCAGCTCGCAGAGCGCGCTGGGCCATGATGCCGCGCTGCTGATCCTCGACGCCATCCGGCGCGCCAACTCGCCTACCGGTGTCGAGGTGCAGCGCGCATTGGCCGAAACCCAGAACCTTGATGGCGTAACCGGACGGATCAGCATCGGACCCGACCATGAGGTGATCAAGGACGGGCTGGTGGTGGAACTGGTCGAAGGTGCGCCGGCGTCAGTCACGCATGTGGCGCCCTGAACCAGGCACCCAACAGCCTGAGGGGTTTCCCGTGGCCCGCTGATCAGGTGCCGCCCTCGGCGGCCACCTCCGCGGCTCGAGCGTGTGCCGTGAGCGGGTCAAGGTAGCGGCGGGTCGGCAGACCAGACCCGAAACTGTAGACCAAGGGTTGGCCGGTCGGCAGGTTAAGGTTCTCCACCTGCTCGTCGGCCAAGTCCTCGACCAACGCGCACAGCGCGCGCAGCGAGTTCCCGTGGCCGACCACCACCACGTGCTGGCCGCAATCAACCTGGCGTCGCAACTCGCGCCAAAGCGGTAGGACGCGAGTGATCACCTCCCGCAGCGATTCGCTCATACCTGGACGCAACGGCCCAAGATCAGTACGCGCCAATTCGCCCCAACTCGACACCAACGGCGCTGGCGCCGCCGGCGGCTTGCCGTCCATGGTTCGTCGCCATTCGAAGAAGGCCTCATCGCCGAAGATCTGCTTCACCAGGGCCTTGGGCAGGTTCGTCAGCCAACCGTAATCCCGCTCCGCAAGCCGCCAGTCACGTGCCGCCGGCGGCAACCCGAAGCGTCCGACGATGACGTCGGCGGTCCGCCAGGCCCGCTGCAGGGGAGTGGTCACCACCGAATCGGCACGTATCCCCGAGTCGACGAGCAGATTCGCGGCTTCTTGGCACTGCTGGACCCCGCGCTCGCTGAGCGGCACATCGAGCAGCCCGGTGAATCGTTGCTCGGCGTTGAAGGTGCTCTCGCCGTGCCGAACGAGCACCAACTCACCGTGGCGCCGGCGCTGGCGTTCAGGCGTAGGCATGTGCCACCTCGACAGCCTGTCGACCGTAGCCGGAGCCGAACAACTCGGCGTGCACCAGCAGCGGATGGAGTTGGTGAAGCCCGGAACGAAGCCGCCAGTCCGGCGCTGAACCGGCGGCTTCGGCATAGGCGTCCTCGACCACCCGCAGCTGTGGGCAGCCGAACAACGCCAGCATGGCCAGATCGGTCTCGCCGTGGCCGCCGAAGGCTAAGCCGCGACCGAACGCCTCGGCCATCGCCGCTGTGGTTCGGGCCGGCTTGAGCTTTTCCTCGACCAGCTGGCCGGCGTCCCACTGCAGGACCCGGACGACCTGTGCGCCCGCTGCGGCGTCCAGCCAGGCCAGGCACTGGGCTTCCCAGCTGATCTGCGCCGGGGTCCCCGCCTTGGTGAAGTACTGGGTCATAAGGGCTATCGTTGCACGGAAGGCGGCCGGCGAAGCCCTGACCGGCGTGACCGACTCTCAGCAGGGCGCTTCGTGCTGGCGCTGCCAGCGCAGAGTGAAGATCAGCAGTAGCGCCATTGCCAGTTGCGTCGCGGCAACCACGCCGACCAGCGCCGGCAGCGACGTCTGGTAAAGCCAGCCGGCCAGGGCACCTCCGGACACCGCGGCGACGCCCTGGATGGCGGCGAACACGCCATAGGCGGTCGCCCGCCGAGCACTGGGCACCAGGTCGGCGACCAGGGCCTTCACGGTGGAATCCTGCAATCCGTTGGCTGCGCCCCAGCAGGCGACCCCGACCACGGCGACCCATGCCGACTGGCTGAACGCCAGCACCGGGACGGCCGTGACCATCACCGGCAGGACGAACAGAACCCGTGCACCCACCCGGTCGTAGCTGAAGCCGGTCACCAATGCCGTGACCGCCGACGCCGCCTGCCCGGCCGCGTAGGCCAACGGGATCGCGGCCAGCGGCAGCACGTTCTCGCTGTCCAGGTGGAATCCGATGACGCCAAAACTGACCAGCCCAGCGGTCGCCAATGCTGCGCAGGCCGCGAACAGGAAGAAACCGGTGCCCAGACCCACCCCGGCAGCGTCTGCCCACCAGGACCGGGGCTGCGCATCAGGGTCTGGCGGCTTCGGCACCGGGACGCGATCGCGCAACCAGAACAGCAGGCCCAATGCGAC
>CALMKG010000580.1 GCA_937867175.1 uncultured Propionibacterium sp.
CGTCCTGGTACCGGCTGCTGCGCATCAACCTCGGATCACCGGACGCAAGTCTCACCGGCACGAATGCGAGCCGTGGCGTGTTGCTGCGTCTCCTGATTGGCGAATCACTCCGGCACCTGCTCGCCGATGTTGACCTCGCGGTCGCCGTCACGGTTGCCGCGCCCGGGGTGATGCGGGGCCGATCATGAGCGAGCCGGGGCATATTGAGCTGGAACGGGCCGTCGAGTCGATCTGGGCCGGTCGCCGCCACCGTGAAGACTACGGCGACCTCGATCCCTTGGTGGAGTCGATCGCGCGGGATGGGCTATTGCAGCCGATCACGATCACCCCGGACGGGATGCTGATCTGCGGCGCCAGACGTTTGGCCGCGATCCGCCGGCTCGGATGGAAGACGGTGAATGTGTGGGTGCGCTCCGGCATCTCCAGCCACCTCGGGCAACTCCTCGCCGAGCAAGACGACAACCTCCTCCACAAGCCGCTCACCCGCACCGAAGAAGCTACTCTCTACGCCGAACTGAAAGCCCTGCTGGTCGAGGACGCGGCAGGTCGACAGGAAGCGTCACGGTTCACCTCGAAACAAGAAAACCCCAGGTCACACGGTGGGGCCACGGTGGCCCCACCGTCAGCCGGGAGTATCGGGAAGACCCGCGAGCAGGCCGCGATCATGGTCACAGGCCGCAACGCGTACACGTCGATGGAGCGCATCAACGAACTGCAACGCCTCGCCGCTGACCCCGGCCAGCCCGATGACGTACGACAGCGGGCGCGGGAGGAACTTGACCGGATTGACGCGGGCGGGTCAATCACCGGAGCCCGGCATCGCATCCGCGCCGCGCAAGCCCTCGCCGAACTCGACGCCCTCGCCAGCGACCCTGCACAACCGGTAGGCATCCGCGACACCGCAGCCGCAGGAGCTGCGCGTCTCCGGGAGCTTGAAGACACGGCACGACCGACCGACCTGGAACGTCTCGCGGAACTCGCTGTCGAGCGCGCGAGAACGGCGACGAAGAAGCGCCCCGCCCAGCTCGCCTCAGCACGGCTCCACGCGGTTGAGGAGCAGCCCCGGGAGTTCCTACCTGTGCGGTCGTTCGTCTACCTCTGGGATGAACTCTCCACCTGGACCGAACGCTACCACCCCGAAGCCATCGGCCCGGCCTTATCGGGTGAGCAGTGGGCGGTATTCGAGGCCGCCGTCACCGCGACGGTCGCTTTCCTGGATACCGCCCGCACTGCACGAAACATGCGCCGCGAAACAGCCTGACCCTCCGCCGTTTCCCTGCCTCTGAGTGCCGTGGTGCACCTGTCTGGTGATCCGAATCTCGTCGGGAAGGACACCAGGATGGACCCCACCGCTCGCCGCCGCCGCACCGTACTCATCGCTACCATTGCCGGCGGCCTCATCCTGCTCGTCCTCATCGGCGTCGGCCTCTACGGACTCATCCGCGGACCCCAAACCACCGAACCCGCTGAACGTACTCCGACGGACGGCCCGACGGCCACGAGCCCGGCACTCGTCCCGGCAGAACCGGAACCTGTGGTCGCGCTCGGCGGGCCGGAGGAGTTCGCGGCAGCGGTCGCGGAGGCGCTGTTCGTGTGGGATACGACCAGCGGGTATGGGCCTGCCGATTACGCGCAGATGCTCGCCGATGTCACCACCGACACCGAAGCCGACGCCGCAGCATCCGATGTCCGTGCCTACCTGCCGACGCCGGAAGCATGGGCGCAGCTCCGCACCCACCAAACCCGGCAGTGGATCACCATCGACACCATCGAAATCCCCACCGCGTGGGAGGACGCGGTGGCGCAGGCGGCGCCGGGGCAGATTCCTGACGGTACGGTCGCGTACACGATCACTGGCACCCGCCACCGCACCGGCTACTGGGGCACCGACCCCGTAACGGCAACGCACCAGGTCGCGTTCACCGTGTTCCTCACCTGCACCCCCGAACAAACCTCTGCACCGCCGCCCGCTGATCCGGCCACCGGCACCTGTCTCTTGTTGCGGTTGTCGCAGCTCGACAACCCGCTGCGGTGACCAGCCATGCTCAAAAAACTCCTCGCCACCCTCGCTGTCGCCGCCGTCTGTTTCGGCCCCGCGACCGTGCTCCTCTCCGTCGCCGTCCTCGCAAACCCTGCCGTCGCCGCGTGCGCGCCGGGGTCGTTGATCGTCGGGCCGATCCCGGACTCACTGACCGCAACAACGAAGAACGGTGAGACGGTGACGCTGAATCGTCAGCAGCTCACCCACGCCGCAACCATCATCACCGTCGGCAGCCAAACGGATGGGGTGGGGCGTCCGGGGGTAGTGATCGCATTGATGGCAGCACTCACCGAGTCGCACCTGCGGATGCTCACAAACACCGGCACCTACCCCGAATCCGCCGAATACCCCAACGATGGAGATGCCTCCGATCACGACTCTCTTGGCTTGTTCCAGATGCGGCCGCAAGCCGGGTGGGGCACCGTCTCCGAACTTATGGACCCGAACTATCAAGCCCGCGCGTTTTACGGCGGACCGGCCGGACCCAACTACCCCTCACCGAGAGGGTTGCTCGACATTCCGGGGTGGCAGCAACTTGACCCAGGCGAAGCAGCTCAGGCCGTTGAGGTGTCGGCATACCCGGATCGGTATCAGAACTATCAGCCCGTCGCTGAAGCGATCCTCACCGCCCTCACCCGCCCCGCACCATCAGGCGGCGGCAACCGTGGTGAGGTGGTGGTGCCGGAGACCACCAGAGTCGTGTTCCCGTTGCCGGAGGGTACCTGGGTGCGGACCAGCCCGTTCGGGTGGCGGATCGATCCGGTCACCTTCGAGGAAGCATTTCACTCCGGCAGCGACTACGGGGCCGCCGACGGCACCCCGATCTACGCCGCTGCAGATGGGATCGTCACCCACGCTGGCTACACCGGCAGCTGGGGCGGACTCATCATCATCGAGCACACCGTCGGTGGAGAGCGCATCGCCTCGTACTACGCGCACATGTGGGAACACGGCATCTACGTCACCGAAGGCATGACCGTCACCGCCGGGCAACACATCGGTGATGTCGGCTCCTCCGGGAAATCCACCGGCCCCCACCTGCACCTCGAAATCCGGCCCGGAGGCGAAGGGCAGCCCGCGATCGACGCCGACCAATGGCTCACTGACCAAGGCGCCGAAGGCATCACCGGCGGCACCACCTCGCGCGCATCCTGCACCTTGACTGGTGGTGGGCGCTGATGGGCGTGTTTCCTGACTTCGGTGGCGTCGGTGCCACCGGCGACCTCCGTACGGTGATCGGTGCGCTGCTGATGTTCGTGCTCATCATCGCGGTGCTCATGCTGATTGTCTCCGCGATCGTCTGGGCCATCTCTTCATCGACCGGCAACCCGCATACCGCGACGAAGGCACGGATCGGGGCCTGGGTTGCGCTCGGAACCGCAGCCCTCGCCGGAGCCGGCGTCGCCTGGGTCAACTTCCTCCTGGGCGTCGGTGAGACGCTATAGAAGCAAGCTCTCGTCTCCGGCTTTGCCCGTTGAGTTAGGAAGCGCGTAGGTCTCGCCAAGGCTGGCGAGAGACCTGACCGATCACGTCGCCGCTCCTTTCGAGCAGAGCGGCCATTGATCGATATCTCGAAGCGAATCCCTCGGGGTCAACGGTCGGATTAGCGCTCTTCCAACTGGCCATCGCTTGGTTGAAATCTCGCTGGATGGACGGCGATACACCCGGCAGATAGTTTTCAGCCAGTCGGCACTCGAGTTGATTCCACAGATCGATGTACCGATGTTCAAGATCGCCAGCCTTCTTCGCCAGGCCGCCCGGATCATCGTAGACGCCGAAGTACATCATCTTGCGACGAGCGTGCGGGATCGATTCGACCTTCGCCTGTGCTGCTTCCATCTCACTCTTAGCCTGCGCCAGATCCTTGAAGTCTCGGTCGAGGAGATGAGGGATCAAAGGCAAGGCGAGGTCATGAGACGGGATAGCGATGCGCTGGACAGCATCGATGGTTTCGGGGCGGATTGCGAGCGACAGGACACCTGTTCCTTCGTGGACGTTGAGGTACCGGACGGCGTCGAGGTCATCGCTGTCGAGGTCGCTGATGCTCAGCTGCGCTGCCTCATCGTGGTTTTCGTCTCGATAGCCCGGGTTGATGCGGCCTGGTTGGAGTTGAATCGCGACACGGTAAAGGTAGAACTGGGAACCGCCGTCGTGCTCGTCGTGCATGCGTCGGAGCATGTTCTCGATTGCTGTCTCGTACGTGCCAAGGTGTAGCGCCTTCGTCGTGTGAAACGAGACGTAGTGATCCCGCTTTATCGGACGATGGTCGTTCTGTTCCATGTCCTCGACAAACCGGCGTGCGTAATCCGGCGACGGCCATTCCGGCTCAGTGCTCGTGTGGTACCACGCAAAGCGGCTCACAGCCTCATCATCAAGCGCAGGATCGTCTTGATCACGGAGTGCGGCAACGGCGATCCCGAAGTGGATGCTGGCGCCACAGTGCGCGCACATCATGTGAGCCCCATCGGCCTCCGCGAAATAGTCCTCCGCTGACAGAACCGAAACGCTCCCGCAGACGCAGTTCATTGCGTAGCCGTAGTCGAAGCCGTCACTCCGCTCTACAAGAACTGATTTATCAAGGTTCCCCATCCAACACAGCGTATCGAGGGACGCGGGGTGCACCTGGCTGACAAGTCCGCCATTCCCCGGCGCTTATGAGCAGAAGGAGCACCCCTGTGATTGATATCGATCCGAACGGTACCGGGCTTCCCGGTATCGAGCAGTTGCGCATCATCGTCGGCGCGGTGATGACCGTCGGCCTGATCCTCTCCGTCCTCGCCCTGATCGTCTCCGCGATCGTGTGGGGTTTCGGCGCGAACAGCAGCAACCCACACCTCGCGTCGCGCGGGAAGGTCGGCGTGCTCGTGTCTTGTGGGGCGGCGATCATCTGCGGCGCGTCGGTGACGCTCATCAACTTCTTCTGGGGCGTCGGCCAAGCCGTCTGACCCCATCGCGTACGAGGGAAGGACGATGCGGTGAGTGTGTGTGATGTGCCGGTGATCTCGGCCGTGTGCGACACCGTCGGGCAAGGAGCAGCGACGTTGATCGCGGCCCCGTTCGACTGGCTCGCCCAGGCGATGGGCGGGGCGGCGGCGTGGCTGTTCGAGGCGGTCTGGGCGGTGTTCGACACCACCACCCTCGTCGACGTCACCGACGAAGGCTACGTCGGGGTCTACAACATCCTGTTCGGGGTCGCAGTGTTCATGGTGCTGATCTTCTTCTGCCTGCAACTGATCACCGGCCTCATCCACCGCGACCC
>CALMKG010000581.1 GCA_937867175.1 uncultured Propionibacterium sp.
CTGGCTAGTTCACCCTCCGTGTCTGTGAATGCCTGCACGGCCGCCTCGCGATCCAGGCCGCCGAGGAGCACCTCAGCCTCAACCAGTACGTCGTGCAACGCCTCTCAGAGGCCTCCTGAGCCACCTCTGGAACATCCGCAATTGCCGCTGCGAGCGTGTGGTCAGAGGTGGAGGTGCAGGCGCAGGGCGTCGTCGAGTTGGGTCAGCAGGTGGGTGGGAATCCGGCCAGTGACGGGGCCGATGCGTTCCACCGAGACCGAACGAACTTGTTCAGCTTGGGCTTTCGAATCCACGTGCAGGCCTGTTTCGTCAGCGGGGAGGAGGACCTGGAAGGGGTAGACCCTGGCGATGTTGCTGGTGACGGGGACCACGGTGACGACGCCACGCCCCAGCCTCGCCGCGGTGGCGTTGGCGTTGTCGTTGCTCACGATCACCGCAGGGCGACGCTTGTCCGCCTCTCCCGCGCGGGCGGGTTCCAGATCGACCAACCGGATCTCACCGCGGAGCATCAGCCATCCCGTCAGCCGCGGCGGAATCCCACGCGTCGGCGTTCCCGGAGTCTTCCCACTCCCGCCAGGCTGATTCGTAGGCGGACTGGAGTTCTGGGTCGCCGAGTAGCCTGATCGCCTGCTGGATGGCCGCGGAGCGCGACTTCAGGCCGGCAGCGTGGGCGTACTTGTCCAGGGCTGCGACCTCGCTCTCGGAGAGACTCACACTCAACTTCACCTGACTCATGCGACCAGCTTACTACCAGACTTACTACCACGGTAGCTTTACCGGATCTGCCGCGGCTGGTGCTTGCGGGTCGGACCGTGGCCAGGCCGGCGCATACAGTCGACGACAGCGCCGGACGGCGAACCGATGTCCCGGGAAAGAGCAAGGCATGACCCCAGCAATGAACTCCACGCGGCGCCTGAGCGCGAGGGCCGTCGCGCTCATCGGAACGGGGGCGGTGGTTGCTTACGCGCTGCTCGCCGCGGTCCAGATCCTCGTGTGGAATCCGCAGGCTGCAGTCCCCGGCGTCGGTCTCGACCAGATATACGCGGACGTGGCCGCGACTGGCGAATCCATGGCTGCCGGGATGGTCATTGCCTTCCTGGCGGTCGGGCCCCTGCTGGCGATCGCGCTGCTAGTCGGCGCCTGGAGGCGGCCCGAGGGGCGGGCCAGTGTGGTGGGGGTCCCGTTCCTGGTTCTGCTGGCTTTGGGAGCCCCAGCCTATTTCTGGGCGAACTTCGGTCCGGGCATGGCCTTGGCCGACACGTTCTTCGTTAGTGGGGGTGATCATTCAGCGTGGTCTGCCCCGTTGTACGTGACGAGCGGCCTCGCTGTCCTTGCCCTCGTTGGGCACGTGGTGTGGAACCGCTCGAGCCGTCAGTAGGAACCCAGAAGGGCGGGGTGAGAACGTCCGCTTCTGCCGCGCCGCGGACGGGCCTTCTGCTGCTCGGCCGCCGGGACCGGGCCATGACGAGCACCTGAACCGGAAAGACGTCAGGCGGCTGGGACGGAGTGGAGAACGCCCAAGACCGCGAGGGACACCAGCGGGTTGCTGCGGCGCAGCCGCGATGGCCCCCAGTCGGCGTAGCTGCCGCCGCTCGTCACCCGGTCGACGGCGAACGCGGTCGGTGCCTCCAGCGGGAACCCACCGTCAGGCAGCCGTTTCGCTTCGAGCAGCCTCAACGCATCCGCGCAGCGCGGATCGCCGAGGCGCCCCAGCTCGGCCATCACCTGCAGGGCGAACAGCACGTCGAAGAACTGGATCGGGAAGTGGATACGTTCCGGACCCGGCCTGCCAGCCCAGTCCGGGACGATCGGGGTGCCATCACCCCGGTGCCACAACAACCGTCGCGGCAACACGAGGTCGGCCACCCGCTGCGCCGCCTCCAGGGCCGGCCGGTACGCGTGCGCGGTCCCGTACGCCCATAACCCCCGGGCCGGGATCAGCGACTCCTGGAACGAGGACTGGGCAGCCTGAACGCGTTTGTCGCAGTTCCAGCCTCCATCGGGCCACTGCCAGCCGATCAGCCGGTCCACCACGGCGCGCGTGCGGTCGTCCTCCAACCCCAGCCGGACCGAATACCAGATCGCGTTGCCATCCAACGACGCACAATGCCTGACCCGGTCCTGCTGCCCGGCATGGGCCACCGTCAGGGGTCCCTCCAAGAATTGCTTGGAGAACAACCAGTCATGAACGCGGGACACCAGCGGTCGCAACCGCTCATCGCCAGGCGGATGATCGATCATCGCCAGACAGGTCAACGTCCAATGCTGGCCCTGCCACTTGCGGTAGGTGTGCTGCAGCGTTTTCGCGTCCTGCTCGAAGACCCGGAACAAAGCCCGCGCCATTGGCGATTCACCGATCTGCTCCCGCTACCGACACCCGCAGCAATGTGCCTTCGGCCGAGCACGCATCCAAACCGGCCAGCAAGCCCGCCTTATAAGCGATCACCGGATCATCCGAGGCC
>CALMKG010000582.1 GCA_937867175.1 uncultured Propionibacterium sp.
AGGTGGTGTCTTCGAACTCGTCCAAGGTCATCTGGGCGAGCGCAAGCACCTCGGGTGGGATTCCTCCGGCGGGCGGCATCTTCGAGGCGGGCTCTTGTGGAGTCATCGGGCTTCCTACTTCCGCGGAACGAACTGTTTCGAGTGGTCAAGCAGTCTGCTGGCCTCGGACAACTCGCTTTGGACAGCTTCCTTCTGGGCACCGCTGAGTCGCGTATCGCCGAGCTGCCGTTTGAGCACCTCGATGCGATTGGCCAGCTTGTTCTGGGTCTCCCGGACTTCTTGGACGTGGTTCCACGGGGTGCCGTCAGGCTTGCGCTTGACCACTTCACCGCGGAGTTCGCGCTGCGCGGCATCGAGGTCGCGGTCGGTGAGGTGCTCCTTCGCCCGATCAGTGGGAGTGCCCCTCTTGCCGGCCGAGCCCGGTGACCTGGCGGTGTTGTGGGCCCGGGCTTCCGCGACCCGGACGCGGTCCTTGCCGACCGCATGTTGGCCCAGCATTCCGGCACCGGCCGCGGCCGTCGCCCCGCCCGCCGCCACCAGGCCGACACCCCATGCGGCCGCGGGTGCCCCGACCACCGCACCCCCACCGGTGGCCGACAAACCCGCACCGCCGCCCGTCATCGTGGCCCCGAACCCCATCGTGAGCAGCCCGCCCAGCATGGCGGCGGTTTCGGCCGGGTTGTTGACCATCGCATTGCCGAAGGACGCCAACGCGTTGACGGCCTCCGCCCCCACGTCGTACAAGAACCCGCCGACTGCTCCCGCAGCGTCGGCGATTCCCCCGCCGATCCGGTCGAGAATGGTCGGCTCCTGCGGGGCCAGATCGCGGGCGCTGGCGACGGTACGCTCGGCATCGTCGCCGGCCGCCAACAGTTGTTCGCGTGCCCGGGCGAGTTGGTCCCGCGCCGCCTGGCGAGCACTTTCGCCCGGATCGGTGAACGGTTCGAGGGGTGCTGGGGTTACGCCCCGGTTGACAGCTTCGTTGTGCTGCCGGACACGTTCGTTGTAGCGGTCGACGGCACGATCCGTGGCAGCGTCACCCTCGGCATACTCGGTGATCGCGGCTGATGCCTCGGCTTGCGCCCACGAGAGGGTGTCTGCGTAACGATCGAGCGCATCGGCGGCACTTTCGAAGCAACCGGATGCCGTGAGCCAGCGGCTCGGCTGTCCTTGATAGAGGTTGTTGAACGCGTCCGCCGCCTCGCCACGCCAGCCGGCTTCGGTGGTAATGCGAAGGAGCCCTTGTCCGGCCTCCTCG
Source organism: uncultured Propionibacterium sp. (assembly GCA_937867175.1). Lineage (GTDB taxonomy): Bacteria > Actinomycetota > Actinomycetes > Propionibacteriales > Propionibacteriaceae > Brooklawnia. The sequence continues at coordinate 1,259 of CALMKG010000582.1, forward strand.
AGGTTTTCGGCGTAGTCGCGGAACGCGTGCATGGTGGCCACCACAGCCGAGACCTCCCCGGGCACCAAGGCCTTCGGCTCTGACGTCTGACCGAGTTCAGCCATCAGCCCATCCCCGGATCATCGCCGGTCTCACGCTGAATCACGCCGGCAAACCCTGCCTGCACGGCCTCGTCGGTTTGCCGGTAGGCGCTCACGCACTCCACTAGACGCGAGACCACGGAGTCCACGTCTGGCCCGTGGCCGCAGCATCCAGCGCGCCGAGGTCGACCAGGAAGCCTTCCGCCATCAGCTCACCCCCGGGGTTCTCGGTGTTCTGCGGTCACCTTAACCCAGACCCTCGTCATCGTCCGATCCGTCTTGCGGCGACCGGGCTTGGCGATCTGCTGGTCAGTGGGCTCCATGGCCTCATCGTGGCACCATGTTGAATATGCCCGCTTCGCCGACCCTCATCGTGGATACCGCGTACCTCTACTTCCGCGCGTACTACGGTGTCTCGGCGAGCCTCGTCGACGACTCCGGACGTCCGGTCAATGCCGTCTACGGCCTGCTGGAAATGCTCACCCGGCTGATCGGGGCCTACTCCCCCACTGTGCTGTTTTGTGCCTGGGACGATGACTGGCGGCCCGCCTGGCGCGTCGAACTGGTACCCAGCTACAAACTGCACCGAGTGGCCACGCCGGAGGTCTTCGTAGGCCAAGCCGCCGAGGTGGTCGCCGAAGGCAGCAGTGCCGACCTCGAGGTCGTCGAGGACGATCTGGCAGCCCAGGTGCCTTGGATCTTCGACTGCCTGACGGCCGTCGGACTTTGCGTGGTCGGTGCCCCTGACCATGAGGCGGACGACGTCATCGGCACGCTCGCCCGCA
>CALMKG010000583.1 GCA_937867175.1 uncultured Propionibacterium sp.
CGTGACCGGGCGCAGTCTTCAGATGTGCTGGGTGCGGCGCGCCTGAAAGTTGTTCGCCTTGGATTCACACGTCAGCGTAGGACCGATGCCAACGGACGGCATCAGCGAAGTACCGATCGCGGACCGCAGGTCGAGCAGCCGTAAGTTGACGAACGGCGAGATCGAGGTCGACGCCATCGACAAGAAGCACTGCAAGGGCAAGCGCCGGGCTTCGGTGCGCGCCCGATTCGCAGTGGACGAGAACGCTACTCTGGGCGACAGTCCGGTGCTCCAGAACCATCTCAACCCCGGCGGTGAAGAACTCGGTCGGCAACGGCACACCTGAGTCCTCAACACCCAGCATCACGTACTCGACTTCACGCCTGTGCGCCCACAGGTCGCGATCATCGGCCCCCAATCGACAGTCGATCACCAGCCCGAGGCTGGCGCGAGTTGCCAGGTAGTCAACCTGACGGCGGCTGACCGAGGTGTCGAGGTTGTCCGGGGCGGCGCCGACCCACAGACGCGGGACGATCTCCGTCGCGTCTGGCAAAGGGCTCGGCTGAATAGTCGTCACTTCTCAACTCATTCTTCATGAATCGAGTGGCAGCCGAGCACAGACGTACCCGAACTCCCGAATCAAGGTCGGCGGCGGTCGATACGCTTGCGCATGTGGTGGTGGGGGCTCAGGGAGGCGGCGAAGCGAGCGGCAGCCAGGGACCAGCACCAGGCAGGCAGCCACTGGAGCTCGACATCGAATGCTTCAACGGCGTGAGTGGTCCAGGTGGCACCAAACACCGAGTCACCGTCCACCCCGACTGGAGCGTGACGACGCCCCACGATCCTGAGGCCGAGCGGATTGCCGAGGCATTCGGGAGCTATACGTCGTGCGTGACTCACATGGAGCGGATCGTCGCCGCATTCAGAGCCTCGTTCGGCATCCTCACCCGCTCCGAGCGTGTGCCGCTCGGCGTCGGCCGTGGGGGCAGTTGGCAGATGGGCAAGGGCTTGTCCATCGTCGGATGCTGCCGTGGCACCCTCTTCGGAGGCGTCGGCGCCGCCGCACGACACACGCGGTCTCCCGTCCATCTGGCAAAGCAACACAAGGTGCCTCTCAAGCACCTCGAAGCCTTCCTGTCCGCTGCGGCTGTCACCTGGGGAAGTTGGGACGGGACTCCCCAAGTGGACCACCACATCGAACACCTGGTCCGTGAGCCGGGCGGCGTTGGCGACCTGTGGCGCGCTGGTATTCACCCCGACGACATCCCCTCACTCGCCGGCGTTGGCGCCGTGGTCGACGAACCCTTGCCGGTCAACTTCTACCTTGGTCTGGTTTACGGCAGCGCCGACCACCAGTGGATAGCGGAGGTGCTTGCGCACCGCCCCGATGCCGACACCGCAGCGTGGCTTGCCTGGCTTGACCAGCCACAGACGCGGGCGACGCCGGAGGCTTGGGGGCAGTGGATCGGGTTTGCCCTCAGCAGGGCCGATGTGCTTGTTGCTATCAAGGCTGACCTCTCGGCTGAGTACGTTCATGAGGTCGCGTTCTCCAACGGTTGGCCACCGCGAGCCGTGGCCGCGCAGTTCGTCAAGTGGGCGGACGCCGGTTGCAGTCTGAAGGCAGAGCACTTCCACGCTCTCAAGCGCCACCGCGTCTACGCGCCAAGGCCGTCAACTCGCGCCATCGACTCGCTGCGCGAACTGGTACAGCAGAACCCGACGCTCGCACGCAGGGCGACCGGGGCGCTGCCCGACCGAACCGAACTCGCGGTCATGCTGGAGATCTTGGGGAACCGTCACGAGGTTCTGACGGCGCTCCTCCAAGGCGTGCGCACCGTCGACGACCTCGATGCCTATGTCAAGCGCGCCGAGCGAACCATGCGATGACCCTGCCAGCTTGCTCGATGGAAGAATGGCCGTTGCTCCGCAGAGGCGATTCGGGTCGCGCTCATGCAAGACACCGTGAAGGAAGGATGGGACGTGGCCATTCGCACCCGGAGTGAGTACGAGAACGCCTTGCAGGCGCTCGGCATCTGCGTGTCCGCGCGTATCCCAGCGCTGCTGTGGGGAAACCCTGGTGAAGGCAAGACGGCTGCGGTCGAGTCCGCCTCCCAGACCGGCTGGCACGTCGAGACCGTCATCATCACTCACAGCGAGCCGTCCGACTTCGCTGGCCTGCCGCTCATCACTGACGGCTCGGTCACGCTCGCGCCACCCGCGTGGGCGAAGCGCCTGGCAGAGCACAGCGGCCCCTCCATCGCCTTCTTCGATGAGTTCAGCACCGCATCACCGTCCCTCCAGGCGGCGGCGCTACGGCCGCTGACCCACTACGAGGTGGGTTCCCTCCAACTCCCGAAGACCGTCTCGTTCGTGGCGGCCGCCAACCCCTCAGATGTCGCCGCCGCCGGATGGGAGCTGGCGGCACCCACAGCCAGTCGATTCGTCCACCTCGATTGGGCCATGCCTTATGAGGTCTACTCAGAGGGCCTGGTTACGGGCAAATGGCCCACCATGCCGGTCTACAGCGACCCTCTCGACTACCAACGCTTCCTCGAAGCGGAGCTCGTGCTGGTCTCCGGGTTCCTACGTGCGCGCGAGTCACAACTGAGCGTGATCCCCAAGAACGCCGAGGAGCGAGGGCGCGCCTTTCCCACCCCGCGTACCTGGGACTACGCGGCCCGGCTCTCCGCCTTCGCGCAGGCTGTCGGAGCCAACGCAGAGGTACGGCGGCTGTTGATTGCCGGCTGCATTGGCGGTGCAGTCAGCCACGAGTACCTGACCTGGGCCAACAACCAAGACCTTCCTGACCCTGAAGAGCTACTCGCCGACCCGACAGCGATCGAATTCACAGGCATGCGCGCCGACCGCGTGTTCGTGACCCTCCAAGCGGTGCTCGGAGCCTTCTCCCGTCAGCCGAGCACGACCCGCTGGGAGAAGGCCATCGACGTATGCGCCCGGGCTGCCGATCAAGCTGGGGTGGACCCGGCCGTTCCAGTGGTGCGGTCGCTCATGCGACCCGACATCCGCCCCAACGGTTCGGCGGTTCCGCCTTCAATCAAAGTGTTCGCGCCCGCGCTGGCGCTGGCAGGACTGCTTCCGAAGGCTCCGTGAGTGTGGACCATCAGAAACTCGCTGCCGCCAAGCTGTGGCTCATAAGTCCGCCGCCGGCCGCAGCAACCGGCCAGCGTGAGGCTCCACGCGATCTGCCGTACCTCTCCCATGCGCTGTACGCGCTGATACCAATCGTGGACGACGAGGTCGAGCGGCTAACCTGCGACGAATGGTGGCGGATCTACATCAACGAGGAATGGTTCGACGCCGCTAGCGTCCCCGACATTGGCGCCGAACTCGCGCACGTCACCTGGCACCTCCTCGCTGACCACGCAGAACGTGCGCGCGACCAGGATGTCGACCGGAGCACAGCCGCGCTCTGGGAGAAGGCCGCCGATGTCACCGTGTCGCACACGCTTCTCCCCGACAAGCTGAAGCCCCCACGGCTCCCTATCGCAAGTGAGCTGGACCTACCCGAGGCACGCTCCGCCGAAGAGTATTTCGCGCTGATCTCACGGCTGCCCCCGAAGTCCGAGGACGGCGAAGGCGACCAAGGCGAGCTGGAGCCAACCGACGGTTGTGGCAGTGGCGCTGACGGACTCCAACGTCGCAACGAATACGGACCCGACACTGACATCGGCGCGGTCTCGAAGCATGACGCGACCGAAATCCGCCGCAAGGTCGCCGTCGAGTACGACCGCCACGCCTCAACGCGAGGAGCCGAGGCTGGTGATGCGCTGCGATGGGTCAAGCGGACGCTTGAACCCGAGGTGCCCTGGGAACCGCTACTCAACGGCGCGGTTCGCCGTGCTGTCGGCTGGGCCGCCGGACGCGGTGACTACACATACACCCGCCCCTCCCGCCGTTCCTCGTCCCTCCCCGGCGTCGTGTTGCCGGGCCAGCACAAGCCGGTCCCGCGCGTGTCGATCATCATCGACACCTCCTACAGCGTCGATGACAACCTGCTTGCGCGAGCACTCGGAGAGGTCGACGGCGCATTGGTAGCGCTTGGTGTTCCCGGAGCCCAGATGACCATCTACTCGGTGGATGCTGCCATCCACACTGTCGAAAGGGTGCGACGCGCCAAAGACGCAAAGCTGGTCGGGGCCGGCGGCACTGACATGCGGCTCGGTTTCCGAGGCGTTGAGGAAGAACGCCCACGCCCTGACGTCGTCATTTGTTTCACGGATGGCGACACACCGTGGCCGAGTTCTCCGCCTCCCGGCGCAGCGGTCATCGCGGCCATCCTCGGCCGACGTGGCTTTCCGCTTCCCTCCACGCCCAAGTGGGCCACCCGGGTAGAGTGCCTCGTTGACGACAGATGGGCGCGGCCGTAGCCGCAAGTCTTCGCCTAGATCCAACCCATATATCAGTCGCCGGCGAGACCAATCCCCGTGATGTGAGTGACGACCGCGCCGTTGATGAAGTCGAGAACGTCCGAGCCCTCGAAGTCAGGGTGGACCTGGCCCTGAGCGACGGCGGCGTTCTTGCTGTCCACAGGATTACCGACGTACTCGCCGCGCGAAAGTTCTTCCCGCATCGTGTCCCACTCGCGGTTGATGGCACTGTTGATCTTGTCGGCGCCGCCGTCGCCCAGAATGCCAAGACAGACTGCGGACCCACGGTCGTTCTTCGTCGTGACGATCAGGACCGACTCGTCCGGCGTGACGCCAAAGCCTGCGCTCGTCACGAGAAGTTGCGGCACCTCAAGATCCATCAGCCCGAGGACGTAACGGAGAACCTGCCGATCTGATGCCGTCTCCGAGAACCACACCATCGAAGTGCCCGCGCAGAGGTTGCGATGGAGCATCTGACGCGGGTGGTCATCGGCGTAACCCGGGTCTACCAAAGTGGTCATGTCCCTACTCCTCGATCCACTCGTAGACGATCTGCGACACGTTGACGGTCTTACCCTGATCTGTCCCGATGGCGGCGAGCTTCGTCAGGATGAAGCTCATCTGGACCTGGGCGGACTTCAGGTCGGTCAGCGGACCCTCCGCGCCATAAAAGGCGTTGCTGATCGTAAAC
>CALMKG010000584.1 GCA_937867175.1 uncultured Propionibacterium sp.
TTCTCCACCACCTCGCCGGTGAGGCGGAAGGCGAGTGGCGTCTCCTGCGCCGCCCGCAGCGCCCCGGACAGGCGCAGTTCGGCCGTCGCCACCGGAGCGAGCGCGATGACGCGGACGGCGACCGGCGGGGTCTCCGGCGCGGCGGCGGCGCTCTCGGGCTTGCAGGCGGCGAGCGGCAGGAGCGCGGCGAGGGGCAGGGCCGCCCGCAGGATCTTGGCGAAACGAGGCATGATCACCATATAAGTGAACGTGAGCGTTTCGCAATCCCCCGCCCTGCCGCATCGGCGACGCGGTCGCCCCGCCGATCCCACCCTGCCGCGCGCGATGCTCGACGCGGCGCGGGCGCTGCTGTTCAGCCCGATGGCCGGGGCGCTCACCATGGAGCGCATCGCGGCCGAGGCCCGGGTGTCCAAGGCCACGCTCTACAGGCATTTCCCGACGCTCGAGTCGGTGGTGCAGGCGGTGGTGCAGGAGGAGCGGGAGGCGATGCTCGCAGCCATCGGCGCCGCGGGCGCGGGGGCGGCGCAGGAACTCGGGGCACGGCTCACGGCCTTCGGCGTGCGGCTTATCGTCTTCCTGGCGAGCCCAGGCCATCTGGCACTGCATCGCGCCCTGGCGGCGCAGCCGGCGCTCCGGGGCTGGATGGGGCCGCTGATCTGGCGCGAGGGGATCCTTGCCACCGAGGCGCGGCTCGCCGAAATGCTCGCCGAGGGCGGGCGGGTCGAGGCGCGGCGGGAGGCAAGGGCGCTGCTCGGTGCCTGGCAGGGCAATTGGCTGCTCGGCCTGCTGCTGGATGCGTGCCCGCCGCCTGATGGCGCGGAGGTCGCCGCGATTGCCCGCGAGGGCGTGCAGATGGTGCTGGGGCAGGTGCTCGCGGCGGCGTCCTGACGACCGCGCCTCCGGGACATGCCCGCTCCGGCAGGGGCGGTGAAGCGCGCCACGGCGTCGTGGCGCTCAGCCATGGCTTGGAACAGTCCGCGCCCGTGGCGCATCGTGCATTTCGGATCGGCCGGCGCGAGCGCCTCATCAGATCGCGGGTCACCGGAAGGTCGGGGATGGACGGGCTGCGGCGCGGGGCGGCGAACTAAACAGAAACTGGCTCGCCGGCGGCGGGATTGATGATGCAGTTGAAGCCGAGCCGGTTGATCTGTGCGGCGAGGCGAGCGGCGATGGCTTCGGGGGTTGTCTTGCGGAAGTGGTCGGCGCCGAGGTCCTGGTAGAAGGTGCCATCGCGCAGCATGTGGTAGGCGGCGGTCAGGATTGAGGCGGCGACGGCACAGACGGCCTTCTTCGGCCCGCGCCGGTGCCGTAGCCGTTGGAATTGCGCTTGCAGGTAGCTTGCCTTCTTGCGGGTGGCGGCCCAGGCGCACTGCACCAGGGTTGTCTTGAGCCAGGGCGCGCCGTGGCGCAGGCGGTTGGATCGGCGCTTGCCCGCACTCTCGTCGTTGCGCGGGCACAGGCCGGCCCACGAGATCAGGTGCCCCGCGGTCGGGAAGCGGGCCATGTCGGTGCCGATCTCGGAGACGATCACCTGGGCGGTCAGATCACTCACGCCCGGGATGGTGCGTAGCTGGCTGACCGCCTGGCGGAAAGGGTCGAGGCCGCGCTCCACCTCCGCGTCGATCTCGCTCAACGCGTCATCGAGCGCATCGATCTGGCGCAGGTGCAGCCGGAGGAGGAAGCGGTGCCGGTCGGTGATCCGTCCGGTCAGCGCCGACACGATCTTCTCCGGCGCCGCCTTCACGCCTCTCTCCACGAGGCTGAGCAGGTGATCCGGCTTGGTGTTGCCCGCGATCAGCGCCTCGATGATCGCGCGGCCGCTCTTGCCCATGATGTTGGTCAGCACCGAGCTGAGTTTGAGGTTCGCGTCCTCGAGCGTCTTGTGCATCCGCTGGACGTGGCTCGCCTGCTCGCGCACCAGCTGCTTGCGGGTCCGCAGCAGGGCTCGCATCTCCTGGGTGCCCGCCTCCGGCACGAAGCTCGGCCGGATCAGCCCATGCGCCAGCAGGTCGGCCAGCCACAGCGCATCGGCGACGTCGGTCTTGCGGCCAGGCACGTTCTTGACGTGCGCCGCATTGGCCAGGGTCAGCGTGAAGTCGCCATCCGACAGGATGTGCCAGACCGGTCGCCAGTAGACGCCGGTCGCCTCCATGGCGATGTGGGTGCAGCCCTGCTCGGCAAGCCACGCCGACAGGGCGAGCAGGTCCGGCGTGGTCGTGCCGAAGCTGCGCACCTCGGTCTTGGTGGAGCCGCCGCCGGCAAGCCGCATGCCGGCGACAACCGTGTCCTTGTGCACGTCCAACCCGGCACAGCAGGCGTGAAGAACCTCCATCCTTGCCTCCCATGTGGCGCCGCCGACGCAGGGCACTCGGGTGGCAGAGTCTAAACAGCGCGCTCAGAGCCGGGCGGCCCATGACGCAATCGGGGGTGCTTGGAGTGCCCCGGGTCCAACTGATACGCGGGCTCGATCACACCAAGGTCAAACCGACCTCTCCGCCGACGGACCGCCAAGCCTACCACCGGTTTCATGCACGGCGGGTCGGTCGTTCCGGTGGCAACTGATACCAACGGCCGAATTCGTCGCCCGTCGGTATCCGAATTTTCACGCCCTCATACCCCCCTCATGAAATCCCGACCTTCCGGAGGTACGGGTAGTCGGTGAGGGAAGCGATGCGTCCCGGCTCGTCGAGAAGCCGGTTCCAGGCGTTGCGGCAGCCGTGGATGACGGCGTCGAGATCGGCGAACAGCCTGAGGGAGAGGTATCGCTCCCGCAGGTAGAGCCAGACGCGCTCCACCGGGTTCAGCTCGGGGCTGTAGGGCGGCAGGAAGACCAGGCTGACGTTATCGGGGACGGTGATGGCGCGGGCGGTGTGCCACCCGGCGCCGTCGAGGAGCAGCGCGACGTGCTTGCCGGCGGGGACTGTCGCGGCGAAGGCGTCGAGGAAGGCCTGGGTCGTGGCCGCGCCGACCTCGGTGGCGATCAGGGCGAAGGCCTCGTCGGTGCCGGGGCGGATGGCGGCGTGCAGCCAGGCGGAGGCGTAGCGGCAGTCCACCACGCCGCTCGGGCGGCTGCCGCGTTCGTACCAGATATGGACGCCGCGGCCCTTCTGGCCGACCCTGGCCTCGTCCTGGCACCAGAGCTGGACCTCGGCGGCGGGATGCGCCCGCGCGATCGCGCTCAGGGCTTTGGCGAGGCCTCCTTTTTGAATCGCCGCTGCGCGGCGCGGTCCGTCTTCGGGTGGCTGGGGCGGGTCTTCTGCCAGGACAGGTCGAGGGACTTCACCAGCCGCCGCATGCGGCCCTCGCGGTAGGCGACGCCGAAGCGCTCCTCGGCGATCCGGCACAGGTCGGGGATCCGCCAGGCGGAGACGCCGTCGCGCTCCGGGTCCGGGCCGCGCAGCACGATGGCCTTGAGCGTCGCTTGCTCGCCCTGCGTCATCCACGGTCGGCGACCAGGGCGGGGCTGGTCGCGCAGGCCGGCGACGCCTTTGGCGTTGAAGCGAATGACCCAGTCCCTGAGCGTCTGGCGATCCATGCCCGCTGCGCGGGCGGCCTCGGCACGGCTCATGCCGTCGAGCGCGTTCGCCAACGCCAGCAGCCGCGCCGCGACCCGGCCGTCGTCCTCCCCCCGCGCCAGCCGCCGCAGATCCGCCGCCTCGATGTCCGTCCGGATCGACAGCGCCGCGCCCATCCCGTCGTCCTCCCAATCCGGAGGACAGCGGATCACCGGGGAGCGGCGCATGCCCCACACAAGAGAGTCAGCGATTCGCGCGGCGGGTATCAGACAAGCCGCCACCTTGATCCAGAGTCCATAACAGTCTCTAGCGACGACCGAGCGCATCCGATGGAACTGGGAGCGACCTGCGGTCGCCCCCGTCACGGCAACAGCCGCTTCGTCACCTGCACTGCCAGCGGCGCCGCCGCCAGGTCCACCGTCGAGGCGCTGACGTTGCGCGCCGTCACGCGCACGCTGTTGTTCGACCAGACATGGCAGTCAAGCACGAACGCGATGCTGCTGGTGTCGAGCGACGCGTCGGCAAAGTCGCCCCGCCGCGCGCCTGGCACCGTGACGTCCACGTTCGCTGTCGCGCCGGGGCCGAGGCTCGGCAGATCCCAGCTGGTCTCCAGCGTTAGCGTCCGCGTCCCGGCCGGCAGCGACGGGCAGCCGTAGAGGATCGCCGGCGCGTCCTCCGGCAGGCCGTAGAGCCGCAGCGCCTCGAGCTCGATCTGCCCGTCGAAGCCGATGATCCCGATCTGCGCGAAGGCCACGCCGGCCCCGACCCGCACCGTCTGCCGCCGGTTCAGCGAGCTGTCCTGCATCACCGCACCCGCCTGCCAGCTCTTCGAGGCGGTGTCCCACTGCATCGTCGTCCCGGAGGCCAACACGTCCTGTGGCTGGTTCTCCCGCACGGTGCCCGCTCCGTCGAAACAGCGCACGCAGAGCCGGCCGCCATCGGCGCCGCCGACCAGCCAATGCGCCAGCGCGAACTCCTTCGCGTGCGTGGTCTGCACCACGAAGGCGACACCGCGGTTGGCGTTGAGCAACAGCCCCCGCCCGGTCGCGGCGATGCCGTCCAGCCCGTTCCAGGACAGCGCCGCCATGGTGGTCTCGGTTGTCGTGGAGGTCGCGATGATGCACGCCCCCTCGACGCCGATCTCGGTGTTGCTGTGCCGGAAGGCGGCGGCGCGCAGGTTCGGGATGTTCGCCAGCAGCCGGGTCAGCCGCGACGCCGGCGCGCGGTGCCGGTTGTAGACCGCGTTGCCGGCCCGGGTCGCCGTGGCGGTGTAGTCGATGCCGATGGCGTAGGTCTGCGCCCAGGCCACCTCGTACTCGCAGTCGGTCGCTGCCCCTGTATGCCGCGCCGCGATCGGCGAGCAGGCCTCCATGCGCATCCCCCGCGCGATGATGGCCGTGCCGCCCGTCTCGTTCAGGAAGGGGATGGCGAGGTTCGGGTCGAGCTGGCGGAGCTCGAAGTTCGGCCCGTCGAAGATGTGCCGGTTGTGGTTGTTGTAGGCCCCGGCCTGCCGGGAGAAGCGCACCCCGAAGCGATCCAGCGTCGGGTTGATCCCGGTCGCGCAGGCGAAGTGGCCGCCGTAGTAGCGGATCGAGGTGTTCCAGGCCGTGGCGGTGGCGCAGTGCGCGTCGAGCCCGTAGCGGTTGTTCAGGATGCGCCCGAGGATCAGCGTGGTGTCCTCGAAGCCGCGGCCATCGCCGAGGGTGCGCAGGCCGATCGTGAAGCCCGACACAAGGCGGAGGTCGAGGAGCGAGGAGTCGAGGTTGCGCGCCAGGATGCCGATGTCGGCCTCGCTCGCCCAGTCGGACTGGATCTGCCGCGTGACCTGCAGGTTGAGGTAGAGCTTCTCGCCGTTGCGGGTGGTGCCGCCGTCACCCAGCGTCAGCACGGTGGCCGGCGCGTTGGCGGCGCCGGTGTACTGGATCACCCCCTGCATGATCAGCCCGCGCGCGCCGCCGCCGAGCGTCACGCCGGCGTCGACGTTCCAGCTGCCGGGCGGGATGACGGCGAACTTGCCGTCTGCCGCGGCGCGATCGAAGCAGGCCTGGATGGCGGCGCGATCGTTGGCGGCACCGTCGCCGAGCCCGCCGAAGTCGCGCGGTAGCACCGCCTCGCGATCGCGGAGGTACTTCGCCAGGTCGGTCTTGGAGATGTTCTGGCCGAGGACCATCAGGTCGTCGATGCGGGCGGCCATGGCTGCCTCCGATCAGAGCGCGGTGGCGGTGACAGGCCCGGCGAGGGCCGAGACGTTGCCCTCAGCGGAGACGGCGCGGAGCCAGTACCAGCGGGCCTGGCCGGCGGTGAGGCCGGTGCGGTCCCAGGGCAGCGCGGTGGGTTCGGTCGCGAGCTTCACCGCGTCGGCGAGGCTGTTGGACGAAGCCTCGAACACCTGCAGGCGCACCGCGTCGGCCGGGAAGCCGCCGGAGAGCCGGACGCCGCCGGTGATGCCGAGGGCCGCGGGCGCGGTGACGGCGCCGGGGATGGCCGCCTCCCGCCAGCCCGACACCGCCCCGCTGCGCGCCACGGCGCGCGCCCGGAAGCCGGTTGGCTCGGCGGTGGGGATCGAGGCCGCGGTCGCGCCCAGGGCGCCGCCGTAGCCCTGCCAGGTGGCCACGGAGGCGGGGCGAAACTCGAGCTCGTAGCCGGCCAGGTAGGCACTGCCGACAGCCGACCAGGAGACGCCGAGGGCGGCAAAGGCGCTGCCGGTCGGCGTGTCCACGCTGATGCTGGCCGGGGCGGCGATCACCCCCGGGTTCGGCAGCACCACGGAGGGGCTGTCGCCGGCGGCGCGCTCGTCCACCGCCGGGTTCCAGTCCCAGACGGCGGGGTCCTCCTCCGACAGGGTGAGGTCCACGCCGCCATCCGGCGACAGCCGCCAGCCGGTCACCCGTGCCGGGAAGGGCCCGACCCGGTCGAGGGCGACCGTCACCCCGTCCCAGGGCCGCAGCCGCAGGGCGGAGAGGTTGGCCGGGAAGGCGACCTCGCGCTGGCGGCGGATGCGTTCCAGTTCCGCCTTCATCAGCCGCTGCACGGTCGCGACCGAGGTGGTCAGCGGGAACTCGAGGTCGCGGTAGATCTGCTCGCCGCCATCCTCGGTGACATAGTTCGAGGCCAACAGCGGCGGCGCGTCGGTCGGCTGCCAGTTCTTCGCGGGATCGACGTAGACGGCCCGCACCCCGTTGAAGAGATCGCGCCGCGGCCGGCTGCCCTGGATGGTCACGTCCCCACGCAGGTCGTCCGAGGTGAGCGTCGCCACCGGCAGCGCCGGCCCGCCGGCGTGGATGAAGAACCGACCGCCCGAGACCACCAGCGCGCCGGCCATGGCCGCGACCAGCTTGCGGGTGATGGCGATCTTTCCCTCGCCCAGCGAGACGCGGCCGTTCACCGTGTAGCGCCGCTCGGTGACGCCGGCCCGGGTGCCGATCAGCTCGTCGCAGATGTTCGCCGCGGCGATGAGCGCGGGGATGTCGATATCGTCCCAGGAGGCCTTCCAGCCGAAGGGGGCGGTCAGGTACCAGGCCAGGCAGAGCGCCGGGTTGTCGGACCAGCCGGTCGCGCCGGTGCGCGGGTCGAGGATGGTGTCCGCACCCTCGACCAAAGCGGCAATGTTCGGCGGGCCGGACGGGAAGGCCTCGGCGGTGATCTTGAGGCGGACGGCGACGTAGGCGCGGCCGCGGCCGCGGTGCTCGGCGGTCCACTTGCCGCCGGTCTCGACGATCAGATTGGCGTTGGCCGCCTGGTCCGGGTCGCCGAGGTGGCGGTCGATGCGCACCAGGCCGGAGAACTTGCTGTCGGTCGCGAGGGTGTCGCCGAGCCAGACGTCGCCGATGGCGCGGACGCGGTGCGCGGCGAGCACGACGACGGCGTAGAACCAGCCATCGGCGCGGCCGGCGTTGTCGGTGGCCGAGTGGATGAAGACGATCGGCCCGCCGACCTTGCAGCGGCCGAAGACGATCTGATGCTCGGTGATCGGCTGGCGGAAGGACTGGGTGCGGCCCGCGCCGGGCGCGGTGGGATCGTCGCCGGGGCGCAGCGAGGTGGTCGGCGTCGGCGCCGTCGGCCGCTTGGCCGGAAAGACCGAGGCGCCGATCGTCGAGACCACGAAGGCGGCGCCGGCGCCGACGATCGCGCCGATGATGCCGCCGCCGACCGCGGCGGAGGCGACGCCGCCAGCAACGACGGCGATGAGGGGAACGGCGGCGGGCATGTCAGCCGATCCTCCAGGCGGTGGTGCAGAGGGTGATCGGCGCCCGCACGAGGCCGCGTGGGCCGACGAAGGCGACGCGGCCGGCGTCGAGCACCACGCCGAGCCGGTCGGGATCCGGGGCGAGGACGATGTCGCCCATGCGGGCCCGCAGCGGCGGCACGCGCGGGAAGCCGGCGCTGTCGGCAGAGGCGGCCAGATCGGGCTGCACCCGGAAGGCGGGCCGCTCCCCCGTCACCGCCTCGACGGCGGCCAGCGCGAAGCGCCCGCAGTTCCATCGATGGGCGTCGAAGGGGCGCGTCTCCACCGCCGACAGCAGCGCTGCCAGCCGCACCGCCCAGTCCGGCCGCCGCGTCACTGGGCGGGCAGCCGGATCTCGGCCTCCTGCAGGGCGGGGACGTATTCGAAGAAGCGGTCGCCCGGGTACTCGGCCTGCTGGTCGGCGTCGGTGTAGCGGCGCACCTCGGCGCGCTCGAGGTCCACGAGGCGGCTCTCGCAGGTCAGCGCGACCCGTGGCTCGGCGCCGTCCGTCACCTCCATCGTGTCCATCAGCCCCGCCCAGAGCGGGAACGGGGCGGCCACGAAGGCGCCCTCGGCGTCCAGCAGCGCGCCCCAGAGCCGAGCCGAGCGCAGCCGGAAGCTCCGCTCGGCCAGCGCGATGTCCACCACCTCCTGCGGCACCGGCGAGAGCGCGAGCGTCAGCCGTACGGCGCGGAGCTCCACCGTCTCCTCGACCTCGCCGACCGCGCCGATCGAGCCGACGCCCTCGAACACCTTCCCCGCCCAATTCAGCTGGCCGAGGCCGGTCCAGGCGCGGAAGGGACCCGACGCGAAATCGAGCTCGACCAGCACGACTGGCGCGGCGACCGGCGAGGTGGCGGAGGCCGCGGCATGCGGCGACAGCCGTGGCGTGCCGTGGGTGTCCGACATCAGAGTGCTTCCTCGAGGCGGACGGTGATCGCCGTGAAGCGGCCCGGCCGGGTCGGGTTGGCGGCCTCGTCGTCAGAGACGAGGCGCATGGCGACGGTGGGCTTGCTGAGCACCAGCGGCTGGTTAATCAGCAGTGCCTCGCGCAGTGGCGGCGCGATCGGGATGGTGGCGGTGCCGGCACCGGAAGCGGTGACCGTCTCGGTGGCGATGTAGAGCCGCCCCGCCAGGCCGATGAGGTCGCCGGCGCCGACCGCCACGCCGTTCGGCCACCAGCCCGCGGTCTGGATCGCGAGCGCGCCGCGTGGCGCGCCGGCGGCCAGCGCCGGGTTGCCGGAGCCCACCACGAGGCCGGTGCCGTCCGTGAAGATCGTCGCATCGTTGAATGAGAAGGGCCCGCTCGGCACGTCGCCCTGCACCCGCGGATCGCCGGTGCGGAACTCGCGCCGCCAGTCCCAGATCCGGACCGTGTTCACCGAGCCGGCGAGCGCCGCGAGCAGCCCTTCGAGGAGGCCGGCGCGCACGCGGTCGAGCGGGTCGAAGGTCGCCTGCGCGACCCAGCGCGCGCCCTCGCGACGGAGCACCTGCGTGGCGCGGGTGATCGGCGAGACGAACCGCGTGGTGTTGTGCTGCAGGTAGAAGGTCAGCCGCG
>CALMKG010000585.1 GCA_937867175.1 uncultured Propionibacterium sp.
GGCACCTCAGCGCCGCGATCCGCGGCTACCTCCGCTTCTACATGCCCACCAACCGGGCCGTCGACTGGCTGCGCACCCCGCACGGACTCAAGTGGGCGATCCCCGTCGCCCTCGTCGCCAGCCCCGCCTACCTCGGGCTGACTGCCCTGGCCATTCAGTTCGCCGCGCGTCCCGGCCTCGGCTGGCTGAACGTGCTCGTGTTCTTGTTCTTCTGGAACGCGGCAAAGTTCGCCTGGATGGCCGTCCTCAGCCTCCCGCTGATGCTCGGGCGGATGGTCACGTCGCGCTAGCCAACGAGAGGTGCAGAGGCGTCCGATGAACCGAGTTGGCAACACGTCGGTGAGGGTCCTCCAACGAACTGTCGGATGCCACCGCTAAGTTTGGAGGTGGCAGAGGCTGGTGTGGGACCGGGTAGCTGGACAAGGAGAGACATGACGACCACCACCCGGAACCGCGACTTTCAGAAGGCTAGGCGGGCGAAGAAGGACGAGTTCTACACGTCGCTGCGCGACATTGAGCTTGAACTGAAGCACTACTCGCGGCACTTCGCAGACAAGGTCGTCTACTGCAACTGCGACGACCCGCGTTCCAGCAACTTCTTCAGCTACTTCGCAAACAACTTCGAGAAACTCGGGCTGAAGAAACTCATCACGACCTGCTACCGAAGCCAGGATGCGAACCAGTTCGGTCGCGGCGACGACGAGCAGGCCGTCTATCTGGAATACACCGGCGAGAGGCTTGGGTCTCGGGCTCCCGATGCTAAGAGGATTGGCATTCAACCTCTGGTCGGGGACGGAGACTTCCGGAGTGACGAAAGCGTCGAGTTGCTCAAACAGGCGGACATCGTGGTCACGAACCCGCCGTTCTCACTGTTCCGAGAGTATGTTGGCCAGCTAGTCGAGCACAACAAGCGGTTCCTCATCATCGGGAACATGAACGCCCTTACATACAAGGAAATATTCCCGCTCTTCCAGAACAACCGAATGTGGTACGGCCCCAGCATCCGGAGCGGCGATCGTGAGTTCAGAGTTCCGGATGACTACCCGATTACCGCGGCTGGTTCCCGTGTCGACAGCGATGGTAACAAGTACGTCCGCGTGAAGGGCGTTCGCTGGTTCACGAACCTCGACTTCGCCGGTCGCCACGAAGAGCTGGACCTCAAGATGAGGTATCGCCCCAGTGCCTACCCGAAGTACGCCAACTTCGACGCGATCGACGTGAGTAAGACGATGGACATCCCGTTCGACTATGGCGACCAGATGGGTGTACCAATCACCTTCCTCGACAAGTACAACCCGGAGCAGTTCGAGATTCTC
Organism: uncultured Propionibacterium sp.; assembly: GCA_937867175.1. Classification (GTDB taxonomy): domain Bacteria; phylum Actinomycetota; class Actinomycetes; order Propionibacteriales; family Propionibacteriaceae; genus Brooklawnia. The sequence goes on from CALMKG010000585.1 coordinate 1,317, forward strand.
GGTTCGAGCAAGACTCTCAGTCGACCGATGTCTGAGGTAGCTAAGAAGGGGACTTACCAGCAAGGGGGCCCACGATTCTATCTGCCGAACGGTGACGGCACCTACCGGCGCATGTACGACCGCATCGTCATCCGGAATAGGGACCTGTGATGTCGGTGAGCGCGAAGCAGGTTGGGAGGTAGTCGTGTCCTATCGCTACCTCGGCAACAAGACCCGCTTGACAGAGTGGATCGTCGGTGAGATCGCGCGCGTCCTCCCTGCCGGCGCTTCAATCGCGGACCCGATGTGCGGCACGGCCTCCGTTTCGGTAGCCCTCGCTCGAAGCGGCTACTCGGTCTTGGCTGCCGATGCCTTGACCTTCCCCGTGGTTCACGCGCGCGCACGGTTGCTTGCGAAACGTCGCCCGCGGTTCACTGCGCTTGGGGGATACGACTCTGCCCTGGAATGGATGCGGTCAGCGACACCGACTGAGGGCTACTTCTTTCAGGAGTTCGGGGCGGCTGGCACTCCCGCCAACGGTCGCGCACCACGCCTGTACTTCTCGGCGGCCAACGCGGCTCACATCGACGGGATCAGAGAGGGTATTCGCGAACTCGCCTCCGCAGGAGTCCTGACAGAGGTTGAGCACAGCGTCTTGCTCCATCAGTTGATCCTTGCCGCTAACAAGGTCGCCAACATCAGCGGGACGTACGGGTATTTCCGCAGCAGCATCTCCGGTCCAGCGCTGAAGCCGCTCTCGTTTGAGCCACTCGCATTCGAGTCCACAAGTGGGACGCATTCCGTCCTCCAGGGGACGGTTGAGGATCTCGCATCGAGCTTCGACACGGATGCGGTTTACCTCGATCCTCCGTACACCAAGCGGCAGTACGCAGGGAACTACC